>DATHEP010000260.1:0-3842 GCA_035318525.1 Conexibacter sp. | reverse complement strand
GCGCGCGCCGCGCGGGCGAGGCGATCGTCCACGAGGCCAAGCGCCGCGGCGTCGAGGCGATCGTGCTCGCTGCCGAGGAGCCCTCGCGGGTGCGTGGCGGAGCGCTCTTCGGCGGCTCCGGCGGGCCGCTGGACAACTACGTCGGCGAGGTCACCAAGTACGTGCTGCGCAAGGCCGACTGCCGCGTGATCCTCACGGCCCCGGCCGCGGAAGCGGCGCGTGAGCTGGGCGTGACCCTCGGCGAGACGCCGCGGTAACGTTCCGCCCATGTTCATCTTGGTCGTCGGAGCGGGCCGCGTCGGGTCCGCCGTCGCCAAGCGGGCGCTGCAGGCGGGGCACGAGGTGTCTGTGCTCGACGAGGACCCCCTGTCGCACGAGCAGCTCGACAAGGACCTGTCGGAGTCGTGGGAGGACGCCGGCGGCCGTTTCACGGTCGGCACCGCGCTCGAGGTCGACGCGCTGCTGGAGGCGGGGATCGAGCAGGCCGACGTCTTCATCGCCTCCACCAACGGCGACAACACGAACCTCGTGATCGCGCAGATCGCGCAGCGGCGCTTCGACGTCCCGCGCGTCGTCGTGCGCGTGCTCGACCCGGCGCGCGCCAACTGGTACGCCGAGCAGGGGCTGCACACGATCTGTCCGACGCAGCACGCGATCGACATGGTCGAGAGAGCGGCCCTCGACCCCGCCGCATGATGAGGACGCCCGCGTGTACGTGATCATCGCCGGTGCCGGCAAGGTCGGCTGGAACCTCGCGCGCGAGCTGCTCGCGAAGGACCACGAGGTGACGCTGATCGAGTCGGAGCGCCGCCGCTACCTCGTCGTCGAGCAGGAGCTCGAGCACGCCGTACAGTACGGCGACGCGACCGAGCTGTGGGTGCTCGAGCGCGGCGGGATCCAGCGCGCGGACCTCGTGATCGCCGTCACCGGCGACGACGAGGACAACATGCTGATCTGCCAGGTGGCGAAGGAGAAGTACCTCTGCCAGCGGATCGTCGCGCGCGTCAACAACCCGCGCAACCTGCAGCACTTCAAGCTGCTCGGGATCCGCCCCGCGGTCTCCGCGACCGACCTGATCCTGCGCCTGATCGAGCACGAGGTGCCGCAGTACGGGCTCGTGCAGCTGCTCGCGCTGGAGGGCGAGCGGCTGGAGATCATCGAGCTGGAGGTCGTGGAGGGCGCGCCGGCTGCCGGCATGCGCGTCGAGGACGTCGAGCTGCCGGAGGGCAGCCTGATCATCTCGGTGCTGCGCGGCGGTGCCGGCTTCGTGCCGAAGTCCGACACCGTGATCGAGGCCGGCGACGAGGTGCTGCTGATCCTCGACCCGGGGCTCGAGTCCGCGATCACGCCGCAGTTCACGCGCAACGGCGCGAGTCCCGCCGCCTGATGGCCGATACGACGATCTCGCGGCGCGACGGGCACGCTGGCCGGCGCTGGACGCCACGCGGCGTCTCGCCGATGCCACTGGCATCGCCTTCGACACCGCGCGTCGTCCAGCATCCGCCCATCGCACCCCTCGCATCCACGAATCTCGTGGTATCGGCCATCTAGGCGCGGGTAGGACGCGACCATGGCCGACCGTGCTGTCTCGCACCTGCTGATCGGCGGTGGCCTCGCGAGCGCGAACTGCGCCCGCTGGCTGCGCGAGGCGGGCGGCGAGGGGGAGATCCTGCTCGTCGGGCGCGAGCCCGAGCCGCCCTACAACCGCCCGCCGTGCTCGAAGGGCTACTTGCAGGGCCACGAGTCGCGCGACGACACCTACTTCCGCCCGAACGAGTGGTGGGAGGAGCAGCGGATCGACCTGCGCACGAGAACGAGCGTGATGAAGCTCGACACGGCGGCCAGGGAGGCGACGCTGTCGAGCAAGGAGGTCGTCGCCTACGAGACGGCGCTGCTCGCGACCGGCGCGAACGTGCGACGGCTGAACGTCGAGGGCGGCGAGCTGGAGGGGATCCACTATCTGCGGGCGCTCGGCAACGCGGACACGATCCGGGCCGACGCCGACGGGAAGAAGGTCGTGCTGATCGGCGGCTCGTACATCGGCTGCGAGGTCGCCGCCTCGCTCGTCGCGACCGACCATGCTGAGTGCGCGATCGTAATGCAGGAGGCCGTGACGCTGTCGCGCGGCTTCGGCGAGACCGTGGGCCGGTGGCTTCAGGACCGGCTGGAGGAGCACGGGATCGCCGTGCACGGCGAGGACGCGCTCGAGCGCTTCGAGGGCGCGGACGGGCGCGTCACCCACGTCGTCACGCAGAACGGGCTGCGGCTGGAGGCGGATTGCGTCGTGATCGGCGCCGGCGTGATGCCGGACGTGATGCTGGCGCGCTCGGCCGGGCTGACGCTCGACGAGGAGCGCGGCGGGGTGCTGTGCGACGCTCGCCTGCGCACGAGCGCGCCGGGCGTGTGGGCGGCCGGCGACATCGCCTCCTACGACTCGCGGCCGAATCGCCGGCGGATCCGCGTCGAGCACTGGGACGTCGCCTTCAACCACGGCAAGACGGCGGCGCTGAACATGCTCGGCCAGAAGGTCGAGCACGACGTCGTGCCCTACTTCTTCTCCGACCTCGCCGACTGGGCCTCGCTGGAGTACGTCGGTCCGGCGGCGTCGTGGGACCGCGAGATCGTGCGCGGGTCGCTGGAGGAGGGCAGCTTCAGCGTCTGGTACCTGGCGGACGGGCGCCTCGAGGGTGCGCTGTCGGTCGGCCGCTCGGAGGACCTCGAGCAGGCCCGGCGGCTGATCGCGGGGCGCGTCGAGCTGGGCGACCGCGCGGACGCGCTGGGCGACGCCGACAGCGATCTCGCGGCGCTCTAGCTCGTGGACGTCGAGCAGGCGCGCGAGCAGATCGCGCAGATCGCTGTCACGCTGCGCGCGTTCGTGCTCGCGGCGGGCGCGCGGGACGCGACGCTGCTGCTCGACCAGGGCGCGGAGGTGCCGCCGCTCGTCGTGGAGTGCCCGGCGACCGGGCCGGTCACGCTCGGCGAAGGCGAGGAGGTCGTGCAGCTCGACGCCGATCGCCTCGCCGCGCAGCCCCTGCCGCTGCCCGACGTGCGCGCGCTGCCGCCGTTCGAGGTCGACGTGCTGCGCGCCGAGATCACCGGGCCGCTCGGGGGCGTCGAGCACCAGGCGCGCGCCGTGCGCGAGCTCGCCGTCGCCTTTCCCGGCCGCAGCGCGCTGGTCGTGACGTTCGCGACGACCGATCCCGAGACGCCGCTCCAGCTCGCCGCGCGCGCCGGCGACCCGCTGGTGCTGGCGCTCGGCGAGGAGCAGTTCGAGATGGCGGCGGGCTGGCCGTAGCCGCCCGGGCGAGGCGGCGCGCGTTGGAACGCCTGCCCGACGAAGGCTCTATCCTGATCGGTCGATCCGTTGCGGGATCGTCTAACGGCAAGACGCTCGGCTCTGGACCGAGTAATCGGGGTTCGAATCCCTGTCCCGCAGCTTTGCGGAGTCTGCGAGCGCAGCGAACGTGTGTTCCGTCCGCCTGTCCTGCGACTCTTCGGTGGTGGCCATCACCAGTCCAACGCCGCTGCGCGAGCGTGCGGCACAGCTCGCGCTGACTCGGGATCCGAGGTCCCGGGAAGATGGCATGGCTCGACTCCCGGTCGAGCTCCGCGTACGCCGCAGCGATCCCGTCTACAACGCCCATGCCTATCTCACAAAGGTGCCGTGCTCGGCGATCCTGCCGTTCATCGAGGCTCTCACAGAGCCCGGAGACGTGGTCCTTGACGTCTTCGCGGGTTCCGGGATGACCGGCGTGGCCGCCACGATGGCGGGGCGACGTGCTGAGTTGCGCGACATCAGCGCCCTCGGCCAGCACATCGGCACCGGCTACTTGGCGCAGGTC
>DATHEP010000259.1:0-15904 GCA_035318525.1 Conexibacter sp. | reverse complement strand
CGTGATCGGCCTGCTCGTCGGCACGATCTCGTTCGCGCTCACGCTCGCGCGCACGCGCATGTACGGCGCGGACCTGAGCGCGCTGGAGCGGGCCGCGGCGGAGGAGCCGGCCGCGACGACGAACGGAGCCGCGCAGGCGACCGCGGCAGGGCCCGCTCGATGAGCCGCATCGGCCTCGGCCGCCACAGCCGCCTCGACGACGCGGCCGGCGACCCGCTCGACGGGCTCGTGAACCTGTTCGACGTCGGCATCGTGCTCGCCGTCGCGTTCCTGATCGCCGGCCTCGGGCTCACGCGCGACCCCGACAGCGGGCGGATCGAGCGCGAGCGCGCGCCTGCCGCGCAGGCGAGAGAGCGCACCGCCGAGCAGCAACGGCGCCAGACGGTGCCCCTGCCCGCCCCGTCGGGCGACACCCCCGCGACCGGCCGCGGCCAGGAGGTCGGCACCGTCTACCGCCTCCCAGACGGCCGGCTCGTCTACGTCAAGGAGCGCTGACCCAGGCGGTCGCGTCGTCCCGTTCGGCGAGCGGGAACACCTTCAGCTCGCCCGGCGTCATCCAGCCGAAGATCGCCGCCGCCTTCACCATCCACTCCACGTCGGTCACGAGCGCCATCCGTCTCCACGCCCCGTGGTGGCCGACGCCGTAGCGGAAGCCGGTCTTGAGGTCGTCCCACATCGTGCCCGCCTCGTAGCCCTCGAACTCCGGGCCGACCACGACCAGGCAGCGCAGCTCCCCGCCGCCATCGATCGCCTCGCGAAGGGCAGGCATGAGCACCTCGTCGTAGTCGCGGCGCGTGATCTCGCCGGTCAGCCTGAACCCGAGCACCCCTGCCGGTGCCTCCACCCGCTCGATCATCGTCGTCTCCTTGCTCGATCGGGTCTGCATTCTTTCCTGCTGGAATCTCTACAGAAGCCCGTTGAAGCCTCCATCGATGACTGCTAGCATTGATAGCATCATGGAGCGGGTCATGGTGCAAGCCGACAGAGCCCTGCTGGAGCGCGCGCGCCGTGCAGCGCGTGAGCGGGGCGTCACGTTCCCGCAGCTCGTGCGCGAAGCGCTGGAGCACGAGCTGGCGACCCGCTCCGAGCCCGCCCGCCCTCTCTCCTGCATCGGGGTCGTCGAGACCGGCGGTCACGCGCGCGAGCGGGCCTACGAGCCCGACTCGTGGCGCTGATCGTCGACACGGGGCCGCTCGTCGCACTGCTCGACGCGACCGACCCGGATCACGCGCGCTGCGCCGCGCTTCTGCGAGACACCGCCGAGCCGCGCATCCTCCCGGTCTGCGTGCTCGTCGAGGTCGAGTACCTGCTGCGCCCTTGGCCCAGAGCCTTCCCGGCGTTGCTCGAAGACGTCCGCAGAGGCGCATTCGAGCTGCTCGACCTGCCGGCGCGCTGGCTGCTCCGCAGCGGCGAGCTGGTCGAGCGCTACCGGGACCTTCCACTCGGTCTGGTCGACGCCACGGTCATCACGGCGGCCGAGATGCTCGACGAGCCCAAGGTCGCCACGCTCGATCGCCGGCACTTCTCGGTCGTGCGACCGCAGCACGTCGACGCGCTGATGCTGCTCCCCTGAGCCCACGAAGAAATCCCCCCGCGCCCGAGCGCGCGCCATAGGCTCGGCCGAGCCCGGCAGGTCCGGGAGGCGCGGATGGGAGCACGGTCGATGGGCAGTGAGCGGTTCGAGTCGTACGAGCAGGCGGTCGCCGGCCACGAGTGGGCGGTGCCGACCCGCTACAACATCGCAGCGGACGTCTGCGACAAGCACCCGCGCGAGCGGCTCGCGATGGTCTACGAGCGCTTCGATGGCGAGCGGCGCGACGTCGCGTGGGGCGAGCTGCAGGACCTCGCCGCGCAGGCGGCGCACGCGCTCGCGGCGGCCGGCGTCACGCGCGGCGACCGCGTCGCGGTGGTGCTGCCGCCGAGCCCCGAGACGGCCGCGATCTTCTTCGGCACCTGGAAGCTCGGCGCGCTGCTGCTCGCGATGAGCGTGCTCTACGGCGACGACGGGATCCAGCACCGGCTCACCGACTCCGGCGCGACCGTCGTCGTGACCGACCGCGCGAACGCGCCGCGCTTCGCCGGCATGCACGAGACGGTCCTGATCCTCGACGACGGGCTGCTTGACGGCCACCCGACCGAGCACCCGACGCTCGACACGTCGTGCGACGACCCCGCGCAGCTTTACTACACGTCCGGCACGACCGGGCTTGCGAAGGGGATCGTGCACGCGCACCGCTACCTGCTCGCGCACAACGAGTTCACGTACTGCCATGACGTGAAGGAGGGCGAGCGCTTCCACGGCATGGGCGAGTGGGCGTGGGCCGCCGGCATCGCGCCGCTGCTCGGACCGTGGCGGCTCGGCGTGGTGCAGTGCGTCTACCAGCGCGAGAGCGGCTTCGACCCGCACAGACAACTCGACTTCCTGTCGAGACACGAGGTCACGAACGTCTTCACGACGCCGACCGCGATGCGCTCGATGATGGCGATCCCCGACGCCGGCAGCCGCTACCCGCAGCGCTTCCGGATCGTCTGCAGCGCCGGCGAGCCGCTCAACCCGGAGGCGATCCGCTGGTTCCGCGAGCAGTACGGCCTCACGGTGCTCGACTACTACGGGATGACCGAGTCCTACCCGATGGTCGGCAACTACCCGTTCATGGAGGTGCGCGAGGGCTCGATGGGCAAGCCGTGCCCCGGCTGGGACATGCGGATCCTCGACGAGGACGAGCAGGAGGTCGCCGACGGCGAGCGCGGCGAGATCTGCCTGCGCGCGCGCACGAACCCGCACTACCCGCTCGGCTACTGGAACCGGCCGGAGGACTCCGAGCGCGTCTTCGGCGGCGCCTGGTTCCACACCGGCGACGCCGCCTCGCGCGACCCCGAGGGCTACTACTGGTATGAGGGCCGCGCCGACGACCTGATCATCGCCGCCGGCTACCGCATCGGCCCGTTCGAGGTCGAGTCCGCCTGCCTCGAGCACCCGGCCGTCGCGGAGGCGGGCGTGATCGGCGTGCCCGACGAGCGCCGTGGCAACGTCGTCAAGGCGTTCGTCGTGCTGGCCGCCGGCCACGAGCCGTCGGACGCGCTCGCCGACGAGCTGAGAGCGTTCGTGCGCGACCGCCTGTCCGCCTACGCCTACCCGCGCCAGGTCGAGTTCATCGACGGGCTGCCGAAGACGCTCACCGGGAAGATCCGGCGGGTGGAGCTGCGAGAGCGGGAGGTGCGTTGAGCGGCCGCACGGTGTTGTTCCGGTAGGGCTTGGCCCGGGGCGCGCTCCGTTCGTCGCGTGGCCTGCGGCGGAGTGGGGTCTGTCGGGCTGGGGAGGGGGGTGAGCAGGTGGCGGTCGCGCTGCCGGTCGCGGCGCCTCGTGGCTCGCGTCGTCCGGCGTGCGCCACCGCTCGCGCGCTCTGCACCGTCCGACACGCGAATGCGCAGAACGTGACGATCCACAACAGTGAGTGTCGGATCACCGCCCTATATAGGGACGGCAATCCGACACTCATCGATCCGGTGCGAGGCGGCGGGGCGATCGGCGAGCGCGGACTGCGCACGCGGGCGCGCGCAACGTGTCAAGGGAGCTCACAAACGCCGGAGCAACTGGCCCCTCCCCTCCCCAGCCGACCGACGAACTCCGCGGCGACCGACACCGCGGGAGCGGAGCGCGTGGCGGCCACGAGCCGCGCCGCTCAGGCGCCCTGCGCCAGCCGCTCCCCCGCGGCGCGCAGCTCCGCAACCGTGCCCGCCTCGAACGCCCCGGCCAGGCCGAGCGCGCTGACCGCCTCCGCGTCCAGCCGCACCTGGCCGGCGACCGCCCACACGCCGGCACCCGCTGCCCTCGCGCGGCGCGCGACCGCGCTGACGAGCTTCCCCTCCGCACTCTGCGCGTCGAGCCGCCCCTCGCCCGTCACGACGCGGCCGGCGGCGGCCGCGCACGCGTCAAAGCCGACCGCGTCGAGCACCGCGTCGGCGCCGGGCCGCAGCTGCGCGCCGAAGGCCGCCCACAGCCCGCCCGACAGGCCACCGGCGCAGCCGCCCATCGGCACGCCGCGCGGGTCGCGCGGGAGCGCGGTGGCAATCCGCGCCAGGCGTCCCGTCAACCGCGCGACCGCGTCCGCGTCCGCGCCCTTCTGCGGGCCGAACACGACCGCCGCGCGCTCGAACGGCTCGCGCGTGTCGCACAGCACCTCGAGCGCGACGCCGTCGATCCCGCCCGCCTCGTGTATCGCCGCGACCGCGCCCATCCCGCCGTCGGTCGTGGCGCTGCCGCCGACCGCGACGAGGATCCGCTCCGCCCCCGCGCGCGCCGCCGAGACGATCAGCTCGCCCGTCCCGGCCGACGAGGCCGCCTCGGGATCGCGCTCGCCCTCCGCCACGAGCCCGAGTCCGGACGCCTCCGCCGTCTCGACGACCGCCGTGCGGCCGTCGGCGAGCAGGCCGAATGCGCCCGACAGCGGCCGCCCGAGCGGGTCGTGCGCGGGCGCGCGCTCGAGCGTGCCGCCAAGCGCGTCGAGCAGCACGCGCAGCGTCCCCTCGCCGCCATCGGCGACGGGGCACGGATCGGCCTCGGCGCCGCCGGCACGCAGCCCCTCGGCCAGCGCCGCCGCCACCTCCGCGGCCGAGAAGGTGCCCTTGAACGAGTCCGGTGCGACGAGCCAGCGCGGGGCCGCGCCGCCGCTCTCAGTCGCCATGCCGGTCCAGCTGTTGCTCTTGCAGGTCGAGCGCAACCCGCGCACGCGCTTCGGCTGCCCCATAGGATGCGCTGCTCCGCGGAGAGGAGGACGGGATGAAGGAGTTCCGCTGCGCCGCCGTCATGCCCGAGTGCACGGCGCGCTTCGAGGCCGAGAGCGAGCGAGCGATCCTCGCGCAGGTCGCCCTCCACGCGCATGAGGAGCACGGCATGGAGCACGTGCCGGACGAGGTGCTCGACACCGTCCGCATGCACATTCGAGACGTCAAGTAGGCGACCCGCCGCACGCCGGCCCCCTGGATGGTTGATTCCACGAGATTCGTGGATGCGAGGGGCGCGATGGGCGGATGCTGGGCGACGCGCGGTGTCGAAGGCGATGCCGGTGGCATCGGCGAGACGCCGCGTGGCGTCCAGCGCCGACCAGCGTGCCCCTCGCGCCGCGAGATCGTGGAATCAACCATCTACCCGCCGAGCGGTGCGTCGGAGCCCTGCTCGGCGGCGCGCGCAAGCGCCTCGACGAGCCGCTCCACGTGCACGATCCCCGCGTAGGCGCCATCCGCGTCGCAGCACACGAGCGGGTCGAAGCGCGATGCGGGCGGGCGCAGCATCGCGCGCCGGACGGTCTCCACGATGCCGTTCGCGGGCGAGACGACGAGCAGCTCGGCACTCGGCTGCTCGCCGCGCGCGAACGCGGCTCGTTCGATCAGCCCGATCGGTCGCCGCTGCTCGTCGACGAGCGTCACCCAGCGCAGCTCCGGATCGCGGGCGAACGCCGCCGCGGCCGTCGTCGCCGCCGTGAGCGTGGCCAGCGGCTCTACGAGCGGCGCGAGCGCGCCCGGCTCCAGCATCGCCCCGCCGCGCTCGCGCACGTAGGCGCTGAGCCCGAACGCGACCGGCGTGAGCGTCTTCGCGCGCACACCGATCAGCGGGCCCTGGACGAGCGGGACGCGCGACTGCAGCAGGGCGTCCAGCTCGTCGATCTTGGCCACGCCCTGCGCGACGATCGCGGCGCCGAAGTGGCTCGCCATCCGCACGATCGCGCCGAGCAGGGCGAGCCGCGGCGGCGCCCGGTGCACGTCCGCGACGAGCAGCGACGACAGCTTCACGTAGTCCGGTCTGACGATCGCCGCGGGTCGCAGCACGGCGTCGTCGCCGCCGACGTCGTCGATCGCGAACGCCGCGCCGGCCGCGCGCAGCTCGACGACCGCCGCCGCGAGCCGCACCTCGTCGCGCCGGCCGACGCGCGGCGCCAGCTCGATCACGAGCCCGTCGAGTGCCCCGGCGCGCCCGAGCACGCGCCGCACCGGCTCGCGCAGCAGCGTCGCCGCGCGCACGTTGAACGACAGGAAGCAGCCGGCCGGGAGGCTCTCGCGCACCTGCAGAACCGATCCCACGACGAACGCGTCGAAGTCCGGCTCGAGGCTGCGCCGCAGCGCCTCGGTGCGCCACGCCTCGGGCGGCAGCGCCTCCGGGAAGCGCTCGACCGCCTCGTAGCCGCAGATCGTCCCGCGTGCGAGGTCGGCGACCGGCTCGTAGGCGAGCCGCAGCCGGCCGCGCCGGTCGATCAGGTGCGGGACCGGCGCGTGCGCCGAGCGGGCGGGCCGTTCGCCGGCGACGTCCTCCACCGCGCCGTCACCTGCTCGGGCGGCGCTGCGGCGCGGGCCGCGGACCGGCCGGCGGTCGCTCCGGCTGCTCGCGGCGCACACGGCCGGCAGCGACCCCGCGCTCGGAGGCCGGTCCACGCGGCGCGGCGATGCCGAGCACGCGCATCGCCTTGAGGCCGAACGACAGCTTCTCGCGCCCGTCCGTCGAGTTGACGTCGAGCCCGGTGATCTCGCGCACGCGCTCGAAGCGGTAGCGGACCGTGTGGCGGTGCGTGATGAGGCGCGCAGCCGTCGCGTTCACGTTGCCGTCGCACTCGAGGAACGTCTCCAGCGTGCCGACGAGGTCTGAGGTCTCGTACTGCTCGTCGTAGGCGACGAGCTTCGAGACCGTCTCGTCGTAGAAGCGCCGCAGTTCGCCGGGGTCGCTCATGTGCGGCAGCAGCAGTTGGTAGGTGCCGGTGTCGTCGTAGGCCAGCAGCGAGTCGTCCTGGTCGCCCTCGACGACGTTCGCCGCCAGCAGCGCCTCGTTGGCGGCGCGGTGGAGGTCGACCGGGTCGCGCGCGACGCGGCTGCGGCCGACCGCGAAAGCGAAGCCGCTGAGGTTCGCCTCCAGCTCGCGCAGGACGGTGGCGGCGACGCGGCGACCCGCCTCGCCGTCGGCGTCGGGCGCGAGCACGACGACCTCGTCGCCGTCGCCGCCGCGCGTGGCGGCGGCGATCGCGCCGGGAGCGATCGAGCGCCCGGCGCGCTCGGCCAGCGCAAGCAAGCGCGCGCGCCAGTCGTCGTCGGTCGGGGTGCGCGCGTGCGCGCGCACGACGACGACGCTGCCGCCGCGGTCGAGCGCGATGCCGAGCTCCTTGCCGCGCGCGACGAGGTCGTCGCGGTCCGCGATCTGGCGCTCGAGCACGGCGTGCAGGAAGGCCGCGGCGGCCTCCTCGGAGGCGCGCTCGGGGCCGCGCACGCGCTCGACCTCGGAGGCGACGAGCGTCGTGACGAGCCGCAGCAGCGCTGCGTCCGGCGAGCCCTCGCGGCCGCGCAGCCGCAGCTGGCCGACGATCGCGTCGGCGACGCGCAGGTCGACCCGCTCGACGCCCTCCGCCTCGCGCAGCAGCGCCTGCTCCTCGGCCGGCGAGCGCGCAGCGACCGCGAGCACGACGCTGGTGCGGTCGATCAGCACGAGGCTCGCGTCGAGCGCGCGCGCAGCGGCACGCACGATCTCCGGCAGGCCGGCGCCGGCCGCGACCGCTTCCGTGATCGCCTCGAGCGCCCGCAGGTCGGGCGCGGGGCTCGTCTCGCCGCGCGCTTGCGAGGACATCTGCGGATTGTAGGTCCGCGGGGGCGCCCGCGAGTCTCGCCGGTGCCGCACACGCGTCGATGCAGGACGGTAGGTTGCGCCGGACGGGCATCAGGGGAGCGCGACGACGAGGGAGGTCGGGATGGCCGCAGGCGATCGGATCCTGTTCAAGCTGGTGGAGCCGATGAACATCGAGGTCCCGGGCGACGCGGCGGCGCTCGCCGCCGCCGCCGAAGAGCCCCTGCAGCAGGTGCTCGGCGCCTTCGGGCTGCCCGTGCCGGTGCCGCTGCTGGCGGAGCTGGACCGCGACGAGGTCCAGGCGACGGTCGACGAGGCGCGCGCCGAGAACATGCTCGAGGTCGCGCAGGTCCCCAACCCGCTGCTGTGCTTCGCGGTCGACGTGGACCCGAGCGGTTTCCTGTCCGCGGAGCAGCTCGTCGAGCTCGTGCGCGAGCTGCCACCGGTCGAGTGGGCGCAGCTGGACGGGACGGTCACGAACGCCGTGAGACCGCTCGACAACCCCGCCTTCCCGCTGCAGAGCCACCTCCAGCCGGCACCCGCGGGCATCGGCCCAGAGTCCGCGTGGGCGCTGCCCGGCGGCGACGGGAGCGGCGTCGCGGTCGGCTTCCTCGAGGGCTTCCAGATGGACGGCTCCCACCCGGACCTGCCGACCGCGCTCACAGTCCTGCGTCCGGGCGGACCGCCCACGGGACCGGACTCGCTCACGCACGCGACGGCCACGATGGGCGTCGTCGCGGCCGCCGACAACACGGTCGACTGCGTCGGGATCGCGCCGTCGAGCCGCGTCCTGCTCGCCGGGGGCCCGAACGCGAACGGCAGCATGAGCGACAGCGAGGCGTTCGTGCTCGAGCACGTCGCGGGGCTCAGCCTCGGCCGCGGCGACGTGCTGAACATCTCGATGAGCGCCGGCCAGCCCGCCGGCGGCTTCCCGCTCGACTTCCTGCCGGCGCACCGCACCGCGTCCAGGCTCTTCGACCGCCGCGGCACCACGGTCGTGCAGGTCGCCGGCAACGGGATCCCCACGCCGCAGGGACAGCCGTGCGCAGGCATCGACCTCGATCAGGCGCTGCCCGCGCCGCTCGTGCCGTCCAACTCGCCGGCGATCGTCGTCGGCGGCGTCCAGCCGGGCGCAACGCCCGCCACCTTCGTCCGCTACCAGTGCTCCAACTTCGGCGGCCGTGTGGACTGCTGCGCCCAGGCGCACGACGTGCTGACGCTTGCCGGGGTCCTGCACGACAGCCAGGGGAACCCGGTCCGCCGAGTCGACCGGATGGGCGGCACGTCGGTCGCCGTCCCGATCGTCAGCGGCGCGATCGCCGCGATGCAGGGCATCCGCAAGGCGCAGGGCAGAGACCCGCTGACGTCGTCCGAGATCAAGGCGATCTTCAGAGACCCGACGCAGACGTCTGACCCGGCCCCGGGCCAGCGCGTCGGCTTGATGCCCGACCTCGCGAAGATCGTGCCGCGGCTCTAGGCCAGGCGGTCGCCGCTCAGAAGAAGCGCGGCCAGTAGTAGATGACGGCCGCGCCGGCGAGCACGCCGGCGCCGACGAAGGCGCCGAGGACCCACAGCGAAAGCAGGCCGGCGGTGACCCGCTCCCACGCGCGCTCGTAGGACGAGACGACCGGGACGGTGACCAGCGCGACGAAGGCGCCGAGACCGGCGATCCCGGCACAGATCGCGACGAGCTGAGTGATCGCATCGCGGCTCATGCGCGGGCCTCATGGTTCCATACGCCGCGGATCGCCGCGAACGCGGCGTCGACCGGGCGGGCGGCGCTCGCGTCGGGGAAGCGGCCGCGCAGCTCGCCCGCGGCGGCCTCGGCCGCCGCGACGCCGTCCGCGCCGTGGAAGAGTCCGACGACGGTCGGGCCGGAGCCTGACACGAGCGCGTGGTCGGCGCCGGCTGCACGTGCCGCCGCGAGCGCGTCGTCGATCCACGGGCACAGCGAGCGCGCGGCCGGCTCGAGGTCGTTGACGAGCAGGTTGGCGGGCAGCGGACTGCCCGCCGCCGCTCCGCTCCCGGCTCCGCCCCCCGCCGCCCCTCCCGCCAGCGCCGCCTCCACCGCCGCCCGCCGCTCCGCCAGCTCCGCCACCGGCCGCGGCAAGCCGAGCCGATCGGCCTCGCGGAACACGTCGGGCGTCGAGAGGGCGTGCGGCGAGGGCAGCACGAGCACGCCGTGCGGCGGCAGCGCCGCCAGTGGCCGCACGTCCTCGCCCGCGCCACCGACGAGCACCGGGCCCGGCGCGACCTGCGACGGCACGTCGGCGCCCAGGCGCGGCGCGAGCGTCGCGATCAGCGGATCGCCCGGCCGCCCGGCGGCGTGCGCAGCGAGCCGCAGCGCAGCAGCCGCGTCGCCCGAGCCGCCGCCCATGCCGGCCGCGACCGGCACGCGCTTGGCGATCGTCAGCCGCACCGGCGGCCCCTCCCAACCGGACGCCGCCCGCCACGCCGCCAGCGCCGCACGCGCCAGGTTCGGCCCCTCGACGCCGGCGCACACGACCTCGTCCTCCCCGGCCGCGCAGCCCGCGTCGCCGACACCGGCCGCCGCCGCCACGCCGGCCCCGCCCGGCAGCGGCTCCAGCGTCAGCTCGTCCGCGAGCGACAGCGGCTCGATCACCGAGACCAGCTCGTGCAGGCCGTCGGCGCGCGTCCCGCCGAGGAACAGGCAGAGGTTCACCTTCCCGGGGGCGAGCGCATGCAGCGTCATGCGCTGACACGCTCCCACAGCTCCCGCAGCCGCTCCGGCGCGAGCCGCTCCGCGCGCACGTCGAGCGGCTCGCCGAGCGCCTCAAGCGCCGCCCGCACGTCGTCGCGCGAGGCGACGCCCGCCAGCTCGGCCGAGCGCGCGAGCGCCTTGCGGCGATGCGCGAACGCGCCCCGCACAAACGCCCGCAACGCCGGCGGCGGAGCGTCGCGGCGCCGCTCCAGGCCCACGAGCACCGAGTCGACGTTCGGCACCGGGAAGAAGACCTGCCGCGAGATGCCGCGCACGACCCGCACGTCGCAGGCAAGCTGCGCGAGCACCGAGGGCACGCCGTAGGCGCCGGTGCCGGCCTGCGCGGCGAAGCGCTCGCCGACCTCCCGCTGCACCATCGCGACCCAGCGCGCGACGTCCGGCAGCTCCTCGATCGTGCGCAGGATCGCGCCGGCGGCGATCCCGTACGGCAGGTTCGCGACGACCTTCGTCGGCGCCGGCTCCAGTCCCGCCAGGTCGAGCGCCATCGCGTCGGCGAGGTGCAGCGTCGTCGTCGCGGCGAACGGGTCGAGCGCGTCGCGCAGCGCCGGCTCCAGCGCGCGGTCGACCTCGACCACGTGCACGTGCGCCGCACGCGCCGCGAGGTGCTCGCTCAGCACGCCGAGCCCGCCGCCGATCTCCAGCACCACGTCGTCGGCGCCGACCTCCGCCGCGCGCGCGATCACGTCGAGGATGTTCGAGTCGATCAGGAAGTTCTGGCCGAGGTCGCGCCTCGGCCGCACGCCGAACGCGCGCAGGCGCCGCAGCGAGGGCTGGCTCGGCAGCTCGGCGCTCACCAGCCGAACAGCTCGGCGGCGTTGCGCTCCACCTGCGCCTCGAGCTCCTCGTAGGAGACGCCGCGCTCGGCCGCCACGACTTCGGCGGTCATCACGACGTTCGCCGGCGCGTTGCGCTCCTTGCGCACCGCCTGCGGCGTGAGGTAGGGCGCGTCGGTCTCGACCAGCAGGCGGTCGGACGGGACCTCGCGCGCGGCCTCGCGCAGCGCGCGGTTCGGCGGGTACGTGACGTTGCCGGCGAACGAGATCCAGTAGCCGCGCTCGAGGCAGGCGTCGAGCCGCTCGGGCATCGAGAAGCAGTGGAGGATGACGCGCAGGCCGTCGGCCTGGCCGCCCAGCATCGAGAGCGTGTCGTCGTCCGCCGCGCGCGTGTGGATCACGAGCGGCTTGCCGGTCGTGCGCGCGAGCTGCATGTGGGCGGCGAAGGCGCGCTCCTGGTCCTCGCGCGAGGCCGTGTCGCGGTGGAAGTCGAGGCCGGTCTCGCCGATCGCGCGGCAGCGCGGGTGCGCGGCGAGCGCCTTCAGCTCGGCGAGGTCGGCGTCGTCGAAGCCGGTCGCGTGGTTGGGATGGCGGCCGATCGCGACGTACACCTGCGGGAAGTCCTCGGCGATCTGCAAGGCGGCGCGGCACGAGTCGCTGTCGGTCCCGACCGTCAGCATGCGCCGCACGCCGACGCGTTCGGCGTCGGCGACGAGCTGCTCCGGCGGCGACTCGCACGAGGTGATGTGGGTGTGGCTGTCGATCACTGGGGGCCGCCGTCGCTCATCGCTGCTTCGGGAACAGCGGCTCGAGCGCGCCGACCTCGCCGCGCCAGCCGCCGGCCGCCCACTGCGCGTCGAGCAGGCCGCGCTCGGGGCGGCCGAGTGCGGCGAGCAGCTTGTCGGTGCTCGCCGGCATGTACGGATGGAGCAGCACGGTCGCGACGCGCAGGCCCTCGGCGAGCGTGGCGAGCGTCTCGTCGAGCGCGTCGGCCTGCGCCGGGTCCTTCGCGAGCTGCCAGGGCGCGCACTCCTCGACGTATCTGTTGAGCCGCCGCACCAGCAGCCAGATGCGCTCGAGCGCCTGGCTGAGCTGCACCTCGTCGAGCAGCGCGGCGACCTCTCCCGCGAGCTCGCCGAATGACTCGACGACCGCCGGGTCGAGTGCCGCCTCCGGCACCCGCCCGTCCCGATATCGCGTGATCATCGCGAGCGTGCGGCTTGCCAGGTTGCCGTACTCGTTCGCCAGCTCGCCCTCGTAGCGCGCCTCGAAGCCGGCCGTCGAGACGGAGCCGTCCTGGCCGAAGGAGACCTCGCGAAAGCAGTAGTGGCGCAGCGCGTCGGTGCCGAACTGCTCCATCACGGCGAACGGGTCGAGCACGTTGCCGAGCGACTTCGACATCTTCTCGCCGTCCATCAGCAGGAAGCCGTGGACGAACAGGCGCCCGGGCAGCTCCAGCTCCGCCGCCATCAGCAGCGCCGGCCAGTAGACCGCGTGGAACTTGAGGATGTCCTTGCCGATCAGCTGCACCGACGGCGGCCAGAACGTGTCCGTCACGTCCTCGTGGTCGCGTCCGAAGGCGAGCGCCGTGTAGTAGTTCAGCAGCGCGTCGAACCACACGTAGAAGACGTGGTTCGGGTCCCACGGCACGGGGACGCCCCAGGTGAGCTTGCCGCGCGAGAGCGAGACGTCGCGCAGGCCCTGTCTCACGAACGCGCGCGCCTCGTTCAGGCGGGTTCCCGGCTGGATGAAGTCAGGCCGCTCGGCGTAGAGGCGCTCCAGCGGCTCCTGGAAGGCAGACAGGCGGAAGAACCAGTTCTCCTCCTGCTCACGGTCGAGCGGGATGTGGTGGATCGGGCAGGTGTTGCCCTCGGCGATCTCGTTCTCCGCCTTGAAGTCCGCGCAGCGCGGGCAGTACCAGCCCTCGTACGTGCCGAGGTACGTGTGCCCGTTGTCGTGCACGCGCTGCATCACCTGCTGCACGCGCTCGGCGTGGCGCGGGTCGGACGTGCGGATGAAGAAGTCGTTGCTCGCCTCAAGCTGCGGCATCAGCGCCTGGAAACGGGCGGCGTTTCTGTCAGCGAGATCCTTCGGCGTCACGCCGAGGCTCTCGGCCGCAAGCGCGACCGGCTCGCCGTGCTCGTCGGTTCCCGTGAGAAAGAACACCTCCTCGCCCCGCTGGCGCATGTGCCGCGCCAGCACGTCCGCCGCGATCGTCGTGTACGCATGCCCGAGATGGGGTTGCGCATTGACGTAGTAGATCGGCGTCGTGACGTAGTAGGGCACGGCGGGGAAGGCTACTCGGCGGGGGGCTGGACGCGTGCGCCCGGGACGCACGCCCGACCGCCGGCCGCGCCCGGGCGGAGCGCAACCGGGCCCGCGGGCTACGACCGGTCCGTCAGCGCCTTGTACAGCGCATTCGCCGGCACGCCCGTCAGCTCCGCCACCACACCGGCAGCCGGCCGCGGCTTCGCTCCCGCGTCCACCAGTCGCCGCAGCGCGTCCAAGGCCGGGGCGAGCGGCGCGTCGACCTCCGGCGCCGCGCCGATCACGAGCACGACCTCCCCGCGCGGCGCCCCGTCGGCATAACGCGAGGCCAGCTCGGCCGCCGTCCCCCGCACGACCTCCTCGTGCAGCTTCGTCAGCTCCCGACAGACCGCCACCGGCCGCTCCGCGTCGATCGACGCCAACACCGCCTGCGACGCCGCCACGCGCTTCGGCGACTCGAACGCGACGAGCGTCTCGGGCGTCGAGAAGGCACGCTCCAGCTCGCCGCGCTTGCGCGGCAGGAAGCCGACGAAGCGCCAGCGCTCGGCCGGAAGGGCGCTCGCCACCAGCGCGGCGAGCGCGGCGCTCGGCCCAGGCAGCACCTCGACCGCCAGCCCGGCCGCCACGCACGCCTGCACGAGCAGGAAGCCGGGATCGGACACGAGCGGCATGCCGGCGTCGGAGACGAGCGCGACGTTCGCGCCCGCCTGCATCCGTCTCACGAGCTCCGCCGCCCGCTCGCGCTCGTTGTGCTCGTGGTAGCTGAGCAGCTCTGAGGACACCCCGTAACGGTCGAGCAGCGTGCGCGTGCGGCGCGTGTCCTCGCACGCGATCAGGTCCGCCTCGCGCAGCGCCGACAGGACGCGCAGCGTGACGTCCTCGAGGTTGCCGATCGGCGTCGGGCAGACGATCAGGCGACCGGCGGAAGGGGGTGGGTGGGCGGGACCCCTCATACGCGCCCCCGGCCCCGCCGGCGCGCCGTCACGCGACGCTCCGGTGCGCGGCGTCGAGCGCGAGCGCGGCCGCGCCCGCCAGCCCCGCCTCGGTGCCGAACTGCGCGGGCACGATCCGCGCGTGGTCGCGCATCGGCGGCAGTGCGCGCCGCGCGGCCTCCGCGCGCGCCGGCTCCAGCAGCAGGTCGCCGGCGGCGATCACGCCGCCGCCGATCACGACTACGTCCGGGTTGAAGATGTTCAGCAGGCTGGCGATCCCAACGCCGAGGTTGCGCCCGATCAGCGCGACCGCGTCGACCGCCGCGCCATCACCGTCGTGCGCCAGCTCGGTGATCAGCGCGCCCGTGACCTCGCGTCCCTCGACGAGCGCGCGCCCGAGTGCCGAGTCGGGCTGCTCGGCGCCGATGCGCCGCCCCTCGCGCGCGAGCGCCGTGCCGGAGGCGAGCGTCTCCAAGCAGCCGTTGTTCGGGCAGTTGCCCTGGCACGGGGGGCCGTTCACGTCGATCGTGATGTGGCCCAGCTCGGCGCCGGCGCCGATCGCGCCGCGATAGGGCTCGCCGTGCAGGATCAGCCCGCCGCCGATGCCGGTGCCGATCGTCAGCACGACGGCCTCGCTGACGCCCTGCGCGGCGCCGCCGCGATGCTCCGCGAGCGCGGCGACGTTCGCGTCGTTGTCGACCTCGACCGGCAGCCCGAGCCGCTCGGCCATGAGATCGCGAAACGGCAGGTCGGCGATCGGCAGGTGGATCGACATGACGGCCGTGCCGCGCTGCTGGTCGATCATGCACGGGATCCCGAAGCCGACGCCGCTCACCTCGCCGGGCGCCGCCGCGCGGGCCTCCTCGACCGCCTCGACGGCCGTGTCGAGCAGCGCGCGCTGGTCGAGCCCGCGCACCGGCCGGTGGACGCGATGGTGGACGTTGAGATCCGCGTCGACCGCGCCCGCGAGCAGCTTCGTACCGCCGAGATCGACCCCGATAACGCACTCCGGCGGCATCTCGGCCACTATAGACCGGCATGGCAGACGACCGTGACGACGTCTCGCGGCGCGGCGAGGGTCCGGCCTACCGCGTGCACCGCGCCGGTGACAACGCCCCGCCGCGCGCCACCGACGCCGACGGCGATCCCCCGCCGTACAAGCGCTATCGCTCGAAGCCGCGCGGACTGCGCGAGCGCGTGCGCGGCGAGGAGGCGGGCCTGGACGAATTGCGCGCGCGCGACGGCGCCGGCGAGGGCCGCGACCGCCCGCCGGGCACGCGCCGCCGGCTGCTGCGCCGAGGCCCACGTCGCAGGGGCATCACGCTCGGCCGCGTCGTCCGCTGGGCGCTGCTCGCGCTCGGCGCCTGGCTCGCGCTGTCGCTCGTCCTGTTCCTCGTCAGCGCGCAGATCGAGTCGGGCAAGATCTCCGACGAGGCGAAGGCCGAGCTGGAGCCGGCCGGCTACCCCTTGTGGTCGGTTAACACGATCCTGCTGCTCGGCTCCGACGCGCGCCCCGAGGGGACGCAGGAGCCGGGCGCGAACCCGGACGGCCCGAGCCGCGCCGACACGATGATGCTGTGGCGGATCG
>DATHEP010000258.1:0-9473 GCA_035318525.1 Conexibacter sp. | reverse complement strand
GCGATGGCGCTCGCAATCATCCTCGCGATCTTCGCCGCGATCGCCGCGCCGGAATGGTTCCAGCGCGACAAGGACGGCTTCTCGACGCCGGAATCCGTCTTCGGCTCCGCCGGGCTGGAGTCGCAGGTGCTCGGCCTGCTGACGCTGCTGCTCGTGCCGCTGCAGGTCCTGGTGATCTTCTTCACGGTGCAGGGCTTCCGCCAGGACTGGCACGTCGAGGTCGAGAGACCGATCGGCGAGCTGGACCGCGGCGAGCGCGGGCCGGGCGCGCCAGGCCGCCCCGCGCGCGCGTAGCTCCGCCGCTCAGGGCACCAGCACGAGCTTGCGGCGTGCGCCCGACTGCACGCGCGCCCACGCGTCCGCGACGTCGCGCAGCGGGACGCGCTCCAGCTCGAGCGCGATCCGTCCGGCAGCGGCGTGCTCGACGAGCGTTGCGTACGCCTCGCGCCTGACCTCGGCGGGCACGTTGAAGTTCGAGTAGCCGAGCAGGTCGAGCTGCTTGCCGCGGAGCACCGCGGAGGAGACCGTCGCCTCGACGCCTGCCGACTGGCCGAGCTGCACAAGACGGCCGCCGGGCGCGAGCGCCTCCAGCGCGGCGACGGCGGGCGCGCGCCACAGCGGGTCGAGCACGACGTGCAGCTCTCCGCCCGCAGCGGCGCGGAACGCCGCGGCGAGGTCCTCGTGCGCACGCAGGTCGACGGTCGCGTCCGCGCCCAGCGCCTTGGCGCGCTCCAGCAGCTCCGTGTCCCGCCCCGCCGCGACCACGCGCCCGGCGCCCAGCAGTCGCGCCGCCTGCACCGCGACCTGCCCGACGATCCCCGTCGCGCCGAGCACCAGCACCGTCTCCCCCGGCTGCAGCCGCGCGCGCCAGGCGAGCGGCAGCCAGCCGGCGAGTCCCGCGACGCCGAGCGATGCTGCGAGCCCGTCGTCGATCCCGTCCGGCAGCTCGTGCAGATCCTCGGCGGCGACGAGCGTCCGCTCGGCCATCGCGCCGAACGGAGCGACCGGCGCGTCGAAGTACACGCGCACGCCGTCCCCGCCCGCGACGCGCCCCACGCCCTCCATCCCGACGACCGACGGCAGCGGCGGCGCGCCGGTCGCGAACGTGCCGGACGCCTTGCGCACGTCGACCGGGTTGAGCGACGCCACCGCGACCTCCACGACGACCTGCCCGGCTTCGGTCAAGGACGGGTCCTCGAACGCCTCGTAGCGGGGCGTCGCGCCGTACGCATGCAGGACTGCGGCGAGCATGCGCGCGGACGCTAACGATTCAGCACGATGGGGCGGGCGGGAATCGAACCCGCACGTCCTTTCGGACAGTCGCTTTTGAGGCGACCGCGTCTGCCGTTCCGCCACCGCCCCGGTGGGGTCTCTCAGTCTACGTGGCGCCCGGAGAACCGGTGACGAGCGCGAGCAGCTCGCCGGCGAGCGCGGGCGGGGCGGCGAGCAGGCCCGCCGGATCGCCCTCGCGCGCCGGCAGCTCGTGCAGCTCGAGGCCTGCGCGGACGCACGCGAGCGCCCCGGCGGCGACGTCCCACGCCTTCACGCCGCGCTCGAAGTAGGCGTCGCAGCGACCGAGCGCCGTCCACGCGAGGTCGAGCGCAGCGCTGCCGCCCCTGCGCGTGTCGCGCACGCGCGGCAGCAGCCTGTGCAGCACGTCTGCCTGGCGGTCGCGCACGCGTGCGTCGTAGGCGAAGCCGGTCGCGACGAGCGCGACGTCGAGTGAGCCCGCCCCGGGTTCGCGGTTCGCCGGCCGGCCGTCCAGCAGCACCGGCCCCGAGCGCGTCGCGCCGACCTCCTCGCCGCGCAGCGGGTCGAGCACGATCCCCGCGATCGTCCCGGCAGCGTCCTCGCACGCCACGCTGACCGACCACTGCGGATAGCCGTACAGGTAGTTGACGGTCCCGTCGAGCGGGTCGACGACCCAGCGCAGCCCCGTCCCCTCGATGCCCGCCGCAGCCTCCGTCTCGCCGCCCTCCTCCCCCAGCACCGCGTCGCCGGGACGCCGGCCGGCCAGGACGGCACGGATCGCGCGCTCGGCGGCGCGGTCCGCTTCGCTCACCGGATCGGTCGCCGTCGTCTTCGTGGCGAGCCCCTCGGGCGCGGCGTCGTAGCGCGCGAGCAGCTCGACGGCAGCGGCGGCCGCAGCCGTGCGCGCGACGTTCAGCAGCTCGCGCTCGAGCTGCGGATCCGCGCCGGGCGCCTCGTCGTCGCTCACGCCGCGAGCGGCGGACGGCGGTCGGCCCACGGCCGCGCCGCCTCCAACTGGGCCGACAACGACAGCAGCGTCGCCTCGTCGCGCATGCGCCCGACGAGCTGCACCGCGAGCGGGACGCCCTCCGGCGTGAAGCCGGCCGGGACCGACGCGGCCGGCTGTCCGGTGACGTTCCACGGCGGCGTGTAGGGCGTGTAGCGGGCGACGCCGTTGAAGGTCCACAGCGCGCCGCGGCCCTCGTATCTGCCGACCGGCAGCGGGAGCTGCGCGGTGCCCGGCGTCAGCAGCACGTCATGTACGTCGAACAGCCGCCCGAGCCGGCGTGCCGTCACCGCCTCGCGCTGGCGCGCTCGCGCGATCATCGCGTCGGGCAGCGTCCGCCCCATCCGCGCCATCGCGCGCGTGCGCCGCTCCAGGCGACGCGGGTGCGCGAGCTGCGCGGCGTCGTCGGCGACCCCGCGCAGGTAGCGCGGGACGATCTCGGTGAGGACGTCCGCATAGGGGACGCGGACCTCCTCGACGGCGTGCCCAAGCGAGCGCAGCAGCTCGATCGTCTGCTCGTACGCGGCGCGCTGCTCGGCGTGCAGCGGCGCGAACAGCGGGTTGCTCGTGGAGCAGGCGATCCGCAGCGGTCTCGGCTCGCGCGCGGCAGCCTCCGCGAAGGTCGGCTCGCCGTCGGCACGGTCGGCCGTCACGTCAAGCCACAGCGCCGTGTCGCCCACCGAGCGGGTGACGCAGCCGTAGGTCGTCAGGCCCTGCCAGCCGTCGTCGACCGGCGTGCTCGGAATGCGCCCGCGCTGGGGCTTGAGGCCGTAGAGCGCGCAGCAGGTGGCGGGAATGCGGATCGAGCCGGCGCCGTCCGTCGCGAGCGCGGCGCCTGCCAGCCCGGCCGCGACGGCAGCGCCCGAGCCGCCGCTCGAGCCGCCGGGCGAGCGGTCCAGGGCCCACGGGTTGCGCGTGATGCCCCAGGTCGCCGACTCGGTGAACGGCCACTGCATCAGCTCCGGCGTGTGCGTCTTGCCGAGCACGATCGCCCCGGCGGCGCGCAGCCGCGCGACGGCCTCAGCATCGGCTGCCGCCGGTCGGTCCTCCGCGCCGCTGCCCCGGCACGTGACCTCGCCCGCGACGTCGGTGTCGTCCTTGATCAGCACCGGGACACCGAGCAGCGGCCGCTCGTCGCCGCCTCTGCGGCGCGCGGCGGCCTGGTCGGCCTCCGCCAGCGCACGCTCCGCGAACACGACGCGGATCGCGTTCAGCCGCGGGCCGATCCGCGCGATCCGCTCCAGGTACAGCTCGACCAGCTCGCGCGGCGAGACCTCCCCCGCGCGCACGAGCTCCGCCTGGCGGACGATCCCTGCGAACGCGAGGTCGGTGCGGTCCATGGCGCGCCAGCGTACCGGCAGGCCAGGCGCGGCGAGCCGTCTGCTCAGCCCAGCACGGGCATCAACGACGACGCCGGCCGCGCCGCCATCCCGCGCGGGGCCGCGAGCCGCTCCAGCACGACGGCCGTGTCGGCGAACGCGACGCCCGTGAGGTGCACGTCGCGAGCGGTGAAGTCGGCGACGATCGCCTCGACGGCGCGGGCATAGGCGTCGCGCTCACCATGCGCCAGTGCCGCGAGCGCGTCGGCGGTGCGCGCGAGCGCGTCGCCTTCGCCGCCGGTGCGCATGCCCTCGATCGCGGGGACGGCCGCCGTGTCGTCGCCCTGCACGAGCAGCGCGAGCGCGAGCGCGTAGCAGGACGGCGGCGAGTCGCAGCCTTCGCCGAGCGCCTCGCGCACGTACGCGGCGGCATGGCCCCCCTCGTCCGCGAGGACCGCTGCCTTCAGCAGCCGGACCAGTCGTCCGAACGCCCGCGGACCGGGCGCCTCCCAGGAGGCGCGGTAGCGCTCGACGGCCGCATGGAACAGTGCGTGCGAGCGCTCCGCGTCGCCGCGCAGCAGCGCCTGCTGCGCAGCCGCCTCGAGCTCGATCGCCTGCCGGAGCGGCTGCTCGTCCTCCTTCACCGCTCCGACATTACTACCCGCGCCAGCTCATATTAGGTTCATCGTCAGCGCTCCGCCGCCCGTTTCCACCGCACCTGTGCCGCCCAGCGTCCAGTTCAACCCAACCCCTTCGTAATCATCACAGAATATGCTGGTGGTATCGGTCGAATCTATTTGACGCGTAGGGTCGATGGTCGCGGCGGTGACCGTGCCTCTCATGTCACGGGCGAGCGCAAGCCGCGCGGGCTCCACTGTGGTGGTTCTGAATAGACACTGGAATCCGAGGACTATGTCGACCGCCAGGCTCAGGCCGATCAAGTTCACCCGCACCGTCGTTATGAACGGTAGCGTCCCCGAGAAGTCATGGTACGTCACGTGCCACGGGAGCGATCCGGCTAGTACCGACGCGCTGCCTTCTCCGGTGCATGCGGCGCTGTCGAGCTGGGCCCCCGTGATCTGACCGATTAGCGCGAAGGTGACCTTGTTGGTCGTCGACGAGTGGAAGCTGCCCGACAGTGTCAGCGGGCATTGCAGAAGCGCGCCGAATCCCGTCGGGATTTCGAACGACGATCTCCAGACGAGCTTGAGATCGCGGTCGTTGACGCTCAGCTTGCCGGCGGTCGCGCCGCCGGCGGCGAGCCCGAGCACGAGCGTGGCGACAAGCGTCGCCGCCCCGAGCTTCCAGTGAGTACTCATCAGTCTCCCCCTTGTCGTCCCGAGGACCCGGACGGTCCTCGACACACCGGAACGTAGACGACATGACGACCCGATACCCGATGTATGTGGTAGACGACCGATGTAGAGTCCGGAGAATGAAACGTCTGCAGATCCACATCGAAGAGGAGCTCGACGACACGCTCGCGGTCGTCGCTGCTCAGCAGAGAACCTCGAAGGCCGCGCTGATCCGTCAAGCCGTCGCAGAGCGGTACGCACCCGCCGCGGACGGGACGGACGCGCTGATGCGCATGGCGGGCATGCTCAAGGACGGGAGCCCAGACGACTCACAGTCGATCGACGCCGTCGTCTACGACCGGCCGTGAGGTTCGTCGACACGTCGTTCTGGATCGCCCTCCTCTCCGAGGAGGATCGCCACTACGCAGCAGCGCAGAACCTGGTGAGAGGCGGCGCCGGGCCACTGCTCACGAGCAACCACGTCGTCGGTGAGACGTGGACGTGGATTCGGCGCAGGTTCGGCCATCCGCGAGCCGTCGCGTGCGTCCGCGCGGTGCGCGCCGTGCCGACCCTGACCGTCGTCCACGTCGAGCCCGACCTCGAAGACGACGCGTGGCGCTGGCTCAACCGTCGCGACGAGCGCGAGTACTCGTTCATCGACGCGACGAGCTTCGCGATCATGCGGCGTCGGCGAATGCGCGAGGCGCTCGCGTTCGACGGCGATTTCAGCGCGGCCGGCTTCGTCGAAGTGCGCCCGTAGTCGGCGCGCTCAGTCGTCCAGCCGCTCGGTCGGCGGCTCTGACGCCCACAGCGGACCGGGCGATCTCGGACCGCCGCGCCCAGGGCCGGGCACCGGCTCGGCGGGCTGGCCCGCGCCCGGCGGCCCGGGCTCAGGCGGCAGCGGGCGGCGGGGTCGCAGGCCCGCGCCGACCGCGAAGCCGCCGACGAGCAGCAGCGCGAGCGGCCAGAGCCACAGGCTCGCGCCGTCCTCGCCGGGGATGCCCACGAGCCCGACGAACAGCAGCAGGATCAGCGTCCCGAGGTATGCCGGACCGGGCTCGCTGTCGACGCCGGCGTAGGCGATGAGGCCGAGCCCGGCGGCCAGCAGCACGAGCTTCCAGCCGCCGCCCGGCCCGTCGGGCGGTACGCCCAGCAGCGTCAGGACGCCGACCAGCGCGCCGATGAACGTCAGCCCGAGCAGCAGGATCGCGATCCCCGCCGCGTCGATCAGGTAGACGGACTCGCGCCGCGCCACGTCCCGGCGCGCGAGCGCCGTCAGCGTGAACCCGATCGCGAGCGCCAGCAGCACCCAGCGCGTCGTGCCGAGTCCCTCGGGGTCGAACGCCCAGTCGACGAACGCGAGCAGCGCCACGAGGCCGGCCAGCGCCGCGACGGCGACGCACACGGCGCTGCGGCGCGTACGCGCGATCCACGCCGCCGACAGCGTCACGACGCCGAAGATCCACAGGCGCGAGCCCGGCTGGCCGAGCGGCTCGTCGGCGCCCAGCACCTGCGCGAGGCGCAGCAGCGCGACGAAGCCGAGCAGTAGGCCGGCGAGCAGCAGCACTTGCTGGTAGGAGCGCGGCCGCTCCCTCTCGAGCGGCGACAGCAGGCCCATCCCGAGCACGAGCGCGCAGGCCAGCGCGCACAGCACCAGCAGGATCCCGACGCCCCACGAGCCGTCGAAGCGCGTGTTGACGAGCAGCACCCCGAGCGCAAGCGGGACGGTGCCGGCCGCGATCAGGTCGCCGCGATGAGGATGGGGCGTGAGCGCCGCCAGCGCCGGCGCCGCGCGCGCCCGCAGGTCGTCGGCATCGGCCATCGCGCCAGCGTAGCGCCGCTCTCGGCCGGGTGGGCCGTCTCGTACCATGGCGGGATGAGCGACGGCGAGCCGCCCAGCGACGCCCCGGCAGCTCCCGCGCTGCGCGCATCCGACGCCGAGCGCGAGCGCACCGCAACGCTGCTGCGCGAGCACTGCGCCGCAGGCCGACTGACGCCCGAGGAGCTGGCCGAGCGGCTCGACGACGCCTACACGGCGCGCACCGTCGGCGAGCTCGACGTGCTCGTCGCGGACCTGCCGGGCGACGCGCGAGCCGGCACGATCCCGCCGGTCGTGACGCGTCCCGCGCGCTCCGCCGCCCGCGAGCTGGCGCGGCAGCGCGTCCTGCACGTCGCCGGTCAGGCCGTGCTCGTGACCGTCATCTGCATCGCGATCTGGCTCGCGACGGGCACCGACCACCGGTTCTGGCCGCAGTGGGTCGCGCTCGGGATGGGCATCCGGCTCCTGCTCGTGAGCTGGCGAGAGCTCGGGCCGGCCGGGAACGGCGCGCGCCCTGACGAGACGCGCCATGGTCGCGGCGGCGCGCAGCCGCCGGAGCTGCGCCGCGGCAACGGCGACGACCGTTAGCCTCGGGCGTAACCAACCGCCCGGCCCGGAGGCACACCCATGGCGCTCGTCGAGACCGAGGACCGCGGCGCGGTCCGCCACCTGATCCTCAACCGCCCCGAGAAGCGCAACGCGATGCACGGCGAGCTCGTGCTGGCGATCGGCATCGCCCTCAAGGAGGCCTCCGTCGACCCCGGCGTGCACTGCGTCGTGCTGCGCGGCGCAGGCGCGATGTTCTCCTCCGGCATGGACTTCGCCGCGCTCGGCGGCCTCGCGGACGAGCCGGCGAACCTGCGCCCGTTCCGGCGCGAGATCCTCGACGCCTGGAACCTCGCCGAGGAGATGGCGAAGCCGACGATCGCCCAGATCCACGGCGGCTGCATCGGCGGCGCGATGGAGCTGGCGCTCGCCTGCGACCTGCGCGTGATGGCAAAGGACGCGGTCATCGGGATGCCGGAGACGCGCGTCGGTCTGATCCCGGACGTCGGAGGTTGTTCCCGCCTGCCGGCGATCGTCGGGCTGGGACGCGCGAAGGAGCTCGTCATGACCGGGGGCCTGGTCAGCGCTGAGGAGGCTTGGCGGATCGGGCTCGTCAACCGCGTCGCCGCGCCCGAGGAGCTGGAGGCGGCGACGCAGCAGCTCGCCGACGAGCTGCTCGCCTGCGCGCCGCTCGCGGTCGGCCTCGCGAAGCGGGTGATGGACGCGGCCGCCAAGCCGGCGCTCGCCGCGACGCTCGAGCAGGAGGTCACGGTGCAGCAGCTTTGCGCGCAGTCGAAGGACTTCGCCGAGGGCGCGAAGGCGCTCGCCGAGCGGCGCATGCCGGCGTTCGCCGGGCGCTGAGCCCGTCGCCGTCCTGCCCTGCGGTCGCACGTGCGCCGCAGGTCAGGACAGCGGCCACGGGCGGGGAGTTGCGTAGACTCGCCCGCCGATGTCCTCCCCCGTCACGATCGTCGGCGCGACCGGCGACCTCGGCTTCGGCCTCGCGCTGCGACTCGCCCGCGCTGGCATGCCGGTCGTGATCGGCTCGCGCGACGCGGACCGGGCCGCCGAGGCGGCAGAGCGCGTGCGCGCCGCCGTCCCGCGAGCGGAGGCGAGCGGCATGGCGAACCCGGAGGCGGTCGCGACAGCCGACGAGGTCGTCGTCCTGTCGGTCCCCTTCGCGAGCCAGGCCGCGACGCTCAGATCGATCAGAGACGCGCTCCGCCCCGGCACCGTGCTGCTCGACGTGACCGTGCCGCTCGCGACAGCCGTCGGCGGGCGTCCCACGCGCGTCCTCGGCGTCGCGCAAGGCTCGGCCGCGCAGCAGGCGCAGGAGCTGGTCCCCGAGGGCGTGAGAGTCGTCTCCGGGCTGCACACCGTCGCGGCCAAGCACCTCGCGGATCTCTCTCACGCGTTCGACGAGGACGTGCTGCTGTGCGGCGACGACCCCAATGACAAGGAGCGGATCGCGGAGCTGGTCCGCCGCATCCCCGGCCTGCGCCCGGTCGACGCCGGCAAGCTCGAGATGGCCCGCATCGCCGAGCAGCTGACCGCGCTGACGATCGGAATCAACATCCGTCACAAGGTCACGGCCGGCATCCGCATCACCGGTCTGCCCGACGCATGATCGCCCCCGTCGTCGTGCTCGCCGGCGGAACCGGCGGGGCAAAGCTCGCGCGCGGGATGGCGGACGTGGCCGGCGGCGACGCGCTCGTCGTGATCGCCAACACGGCCGACGACGTGGAGGTCTACGGCGCCCACGTCTCGCCCGACCCCGACCTCGTCAGCTTCTGGCTCGCCGACCGCATCGATGAGCGCGGCTGGGGCCTCGCGGGCGACACCTTCCACGTGATGGACGGGCTGCGCGCGCTCGGCCGCGAGGTGTGGTTCAACCTCGGCGACCGCGACCTCGCGATCGGGCTGGAGCGCGCTCAGCGGCTCGCCGAGGGGGCGCGGCTGACGGAGGCGCTCGGCGAGCTCGGCCGCGCGCTGGAGGTGCCGGGCCGCGTGCTGCCGATGTGCGACGAGCCGGTGCGCACGCGCGTGCGCGCACACGGCCGCGAGTGGCCGTTCCAGGAGTTCATGGTGCTCGGCCGCGGGGAGGGTCCCGTCGAGGACCTCGCATTCGACGGGATCGAGGCGGCGCGGCCGACGCCCGAGGTGCTCGACGCGATCGCGCGGGCCCGCGCGATCGTGATCGGCCCGTCGAACCCGATCGTCTCGATCGGCCCGATCCT
>DATHEP010000257.1:0-5526 GCA_035318525.1 Conexibacter sp. | reverse complement strand
CAACCCGTCCGACATCGCCGACATGGCGGAGCTCATGCCCGACGCGCACGCCGAGCTGATGACGATCCTGCGCACGCTCGAGGCGCACTACAAGGACATGCAGGACACGGAGTTCACCGTCGAGGAGGGCGCGCTGTACATGCTGCAGACGCGCAACGCGAAGCGGCCCGCGCAGGCGGCCGTGCGCTTCGCGGTCGACGCGGTCGCCGAGGGCCTGCTGTCTCGCGAGCAGGCGCTGACGACGATCGACGCCGGCAAGCTCGACGCGCTCCTGCACCCGACGTTCGACCCGCACGCCGAGATCGCGGTGCTCGCGCGTGGCGTGCCCGCGTCGCCGGGCGCCGCGAAGGGGGAAGTCGTCTTCACCGCACCGGAGGCGGTCGAAGCGGCCGCCGCCGGGCGCGACGTGGTGCTCGTGCGGCCGTTCACGGAGGCCGACGACGTCGCCGGCTTCCATGCCGCGAGAGGGATCCTCACGAGCGAGGGCGGCAAGGCCTCGCACGCCGCGCTCGTCGCGCGCGGGATGGGGCGGCCCTGCGTGTGCGGGGCCTCCGAGCTGGAGATCGACGTGGCGGCCGGCACGATCAGCATGGGGGACACGACGATCGCGCGCGGCGACCGCATAGCGATCGACGGCTCGGAGGGGACCGTCACGCTCGACGACGTCCCCCTCGTCGAGGCCCGTTGGAGTCAGCAGTTCGAGACCGTGCTGACGTGGTGCGACGAGCTGCGCACGCTCGGCGTCCGCGCGAACGCCGACACGCCGGAGGACGCGCGCCGCGCGCGCGAGTACGGCGCCGAGGGGATCGGCCTCTGCCGCACCGAGCACATGTTCATGGCGGCCGACCGCCAGCCGAAGATGCGCACGATGATCATGGCCGAGGACGAGCAGGCGCGCCGCGACGCGCTCGCCGAGCTGCTGCCGCTCCAGCAGCATGACTTCGAGGGCCTGTTCGAGGCGATGGAGAGCCAGCCGGTGACGATCCGCCTGCTCGACCCGCCGCTGCACGAGTTCCTGCCGCACCGGCTGGAGGTGGAGCACGCGATCGAGCGAGGGCGGGCAGCCGGCGAGGACGTCGCCGACCTCGAGCGTACGCTCGAGCGCGTCCAAGCGCTCGAGGAGACGAACCCGATGCTCGGCACGCGCGGCTGCCGGCTGGGGATCCTCTATCCGGAGGTCTACGAGATGCAGGCGGACGCGATCGCGCGCGCGGCGATCGCGGTGCGCGAGCGCACCGGCAAGGCACCGCTGCTGGAGGTGATGATCCCGCTCGTCGACTACGAGTCGGAGCTGGAGCTGATGCGCAAGCTCGTGGCCGACGTCGCGCGCGAGCGCGGGCTGGAGGTCGGTCGCGACTTCCTCGTCGGCACGATGATCGAGCTGCCGCGCGCGTGCTTCCTGGCTGACTCGATCGCCCACCACGCCGACTTCTTCTCCTTCGGCACCAACGACCTGACCCAGACCGCGCTCGGCTTCTCGCGCGACGACGTCGAGTCGAAGTTCCTGCAGACCTACCTGGAGCGCAAGATCGTCGACCGTTCGCCGTTCGAGACGATCGACGCGCCCGGCGTCGGCCAGATGGTGCGGATGGGCGCATGGCTGGGGCGCAAGACGAAGCAGGACCTGAAGCTCGGCGTCTGCGGCGAGCACGGTGGCGACCCCGAGTCGATCGACTTCTTCCACCACTCCGGCATCGACTACGTCTCCTGCTCGCCGTTCCGCGTCCCCGTCGCGCGCGTGGCGGCGGCGCAGGCGGTGGTGGCGGAGCGGCTGGGCGCCCAGATCTGAGCGCCCAGCCGGTTGCTTCGCCGTGTCAGCCGTTGCGGCGCTGCAGCGAGCTGCGAGCGCGCCTGCGATCAGGGTGATTACGAATCCAGTTCGACGAGTGCGACCGCCGCTCCCGGCGCTGCCAGAATCAAGGGATGTCCGTGCGATCCCTCGCGCACCCCAGCGGCCCGGTCACCGAAGCCTTCGCCGCGCGCGTGCGGGCACAGGAGGCGCAGGCGCTCTCACCGCGCGCGACGCCGTCCTATCCGGCGGAGCGCGAGCGGCCGGAGCAGGAGTGCGGGCTGCGCACGCCGTTCCAGCGCGACCGCGATCGGATCGTCCACTCGAAGGCGTTCCGGCGCCTGAAGCACAAGACGCAGGTCTTCGTCGCCCCCGAGGGCGACCACTACCGCACGCGGCTCACGCACACGCTGGAGGTGACGCAGGTCTCGCGGACGGTCGCGCGCGCGCTGCGCCTCAACGAGGATCTCGTGGAAGCGATCGGCCTCGCGCACGACCTCGGGCACCCGCCATTCGGGCACATCGGCGAGGCGGTCCTGGATGAGTGCCTCCAGCAGCACTTCGGGCGGCGCTTCAAGCACCATGAGCACTCCCTGCGCGTGGTTGAGCGGCTGGAGCGCGACGGTGCCGGCCTCAACCTGACCGCGCCCGTGCGCGACGGGATCCTCGGCCACTCCGGCCGCGCGCCGTTGCCTGCCACGTTGGAGGGGCGGATCGTGCGCCTGCTCGACCGCGTCGCCTACGTCAACCACGACATCGACGACGCGCTGCGCGCCGGCGTGCTCGACGAATCGGACCTTCCGGCCGAGCCGATCGCAGTGCTCGGCACGACGGGCGCGCAGCGGATCGACGCGCTCGTCCATGACGTCGTCGAGCAGTCCGAGCGAGCCGGGGACATCGTCCAGGGGGAGAGGGCGGGCGAGGCGATGGGCGTGCTGCGCGACTTCATGTTCGCGAACGTCTACCTCGCCGAGGCAGCGCGCCGCGAGCATGTGAAGATCGAGCGCGTCGTGCGGGCGCTGTTCGACCACTACTGCGAGCATCCCGAGGAGATCCCGCCGCTCGACCGCGGTGCCGACCTCGCCACGCGTGTGACCGACTATCTCGCCGGCATGACCGACCGCTTCTGCATCCGCCGCTTCGAGGCGCTCACCGTGCCGCGCGCGTTCCCGACCTGATGGCCCGCTACACGGACGACTCGAAGGAGCGTGTGCGCGATGCCGTCGACATGATCGCGCTCGTCTCCGCGCGCACGGAGCTGCGCCGCGCCGGCGTCAACAGCTACTTCGGCCGTTGCCCGTTCCACGAGGAGCGGACCGGCTCGTTCCACGTCCGGCCCGAGGAGAAGCACTACCACTGCTTCGGCTGCCAGATGTCAGGTGATCCGTTCCGCTTCGTGATGGAGACCGAGGGGCTCGACTTCGTCGCCGCGATGGAGTCGCTGGCCGAGCGCTTCGGCGTGACGCTCGAGGTCGCCGACGAGGACCCGCTGGCGCGCGCCCGCCGTGAGCGTCGTGAGCGGCTGCACAAGCTGCTCGACCGCGCGGCCGACTACTACGCGCGCGTGCTGTGGGAGGCGAAGGAGGCTGAGCCTGCGCGCGACTACCTCGCGAGACGTGGGCTCGAGGAGGCGACGCTGAGGGCGTACCGAGTCGGCTACGCGCCGAGCGCGTGGGACCGGATGCTGCTTGCCTCGCGTCAGGCCGGCTTCAACGAGGACGAGCTGCTGGCGACCGGCCTCGCGCAGCGCAGCAAGCAGCAGCGCGGCTCGATCTACGACCGCTTCCGCGAGCGCATCATGTTCCCGCTCGCTGACGCGCGCGGCCGCGTCGTCGGCTTCGGCGCGCGCGCGATGCGCGACAACCAGCCGCCGAAGTACCTCAACACGAGCGAGGGCGAGGTCTTCCACAAGGGCAGCCAGCTGTTTGGGATCGACCTCGCGCGCAGAGCTGCGGCGCGCGCCGGCACAATCGTGCTCGCGGAGGGCTACACCGACGTGCTCGCGCTGTACCAGGCGGGGATTGAGAACGCCGTCGGGATCATGGGCACGTCGTTCACCGACGAGCAGGCGAGCGTGCTGGAGCGCACCGCGCGCACGCTCGTGCTCGCGCTCGACGCTGACGGCGCCGGCCAGGAGGCGATGCTGCGCGCCGCGCGCGTGGCGGAGGGGCGCTCGCTGGAGCTGCGCGTGGTCGCCCTGCCGCCGGGCGCTGACCCGGCCGACCTCGCGCAGGCGGAGGGCGTGGAGGCGTTGCGGGCGCGGATCGGCAGATCGGTGCCGTTCGTCGAGTTCCACGTCGACCGCATCCTCGCGCGCGCGAACACCGGTACCGCCGAGGGCAAGGACCAGGCGCTCGCCGAGGTCCGTCTGGTGCTCGGCCCGCTGCCCGCGAGCGTGCTGCGCGACGAGCTCGTGCGCCGCGTGGCCGGTCGGCTGGACCTGTCGGATCAGCTCGCGGCGTCGCTGGTGGGGGCGGGCCCAGCCGCTGCGGCCGGCGCCGGCGGCGGCTCGCCCGGCGGCTCGCCGCGTCTGATCCTCGCGCGGCCGGGCCCGCACACGAGCGTCGCGCCGCAGCTCGGCTCGGTCCCCGCCGCGCTCGACCGCCGCGAGCGCGGCGAGCGCACGTTCCTCGCGCTGTGCCTCGCGTTCCCGCGCGAGGGCAGAGCGCTGCTGGAGGAGACGGACGTCGCCGAGGCGTTCAGCAGCGACCTCGCCCGCCGAGCGGCCACCCATCTGCGGACCCGTCTCGACGCGCCGCTGGAGGGCCTGCCCGAGGACGACCCCGAGCTCGCCACCTTCGTCTCCGAGCTCGACGCGCGCGCCGCCCGCGGCGGCTCGGTCACCGCCGCCAACCTCGAGCACGCCTGGCTCTCGCTCCAGTTCGCCCGCCTCGAACGCGCGATCGACAACGCCCGCCTCTCCGGCATCGCCGACGGCACCGTCAGCCGGCTCGGCACCGAGCGCGAGCAGGTCCGCACGCGCCTGCGGGCGCTGAGCGGGAAACTGCAGACGGACTAGCCAGGGCCCCTGCTAGGCCGCCCTCCGGTCGACCTTGACGGACGGCGGGCGGTTGCGACGCGCCCGCGATCGACGGAGTCGCGCGCTCGCGAGGCTCACGACTGCGGGTGCTGAGCGGGCGGCTGCAGACGGATTGATCAGCGCGACGCGCGCGCCAGCACGTCCAGGACGACGGTCCGGTCAGGCGCGGCGAGCGCCGACCGCGCGGCCGCTCCCAGCGCCTCGCCGTCGAGTCCGTGGCGCTTGGCGGCCAGGGTCAGCAGCTCCAAGTGTGCAGACGGGGCGATGAGCTCGACGTTGACGAGCTGGTCGTCGACGAACGAGACCGTGCAGTAGTCGTCATCGACGCCTTCGCTTCGATCCCAGCGCTCGACGCTCGCCAGGTCGATCGAGAGCGCGTCGGCGCGGCTGTCGTACTCCGCGCGCATTAGCGCCTCCGCTCGTGGACGGATACGACGAGGGATGGGTTCTCGAGTGCGAGCACGATTCGGATCCTGCGGCCGTTGACGATGCCGACATGCCGGAGTCGACCATCGGGATCCCGGTCGACGCTGTCCGACGCAAGGATGATCCCGGCGATGTCGGCGCGGGTCAAACCGAGTCGCCTCATGCCGTTGCGCGCGTGACGTGTGAGCTCCACCCGGCGACAGTACGAACGCCGGCGCCACAGGTCTGCGTAGGCGCGCAACGATTTCGCGCAGCAGTGCCGCGCTTGCAT
>DATHEP010000256.1:0-2306 GCA_035318525.1 Conexibacter sp. | reverse complement strand
CGCAACGCGCTGCGCCTGCTCGGCCTGCCCGGCGAGGAGCGCACGAGATGACGACGACCGGCTCGTTCCCCAGTCCGCTCGCGATCGAGACGCCGCCCGGCTGCGAGGGCTGGGAGCAGATGTACCCCTACCACTCGCGCGTCAGCGAGCACCGCCGCGAGGCCGACGAGGGGCGCCTGTGGTTCTGGAACTCGATGCACTTCCCGGAGCCGATGTACGCGTTCGACGCGGTCGCCGTCGACGCGCCCTACTACGCGATCGCCGCCTGGCAGAACCGCGTCTTCGCCGTGCCGCCGGCGATGGGGATCGACTACCGGATCGTCAACGGCTACGTCTACATCTCCGCCAACCCGGTCACCGACCCGGCGCAGATCGCCGAGCGCGCCGAGCTGTTCGAGCGCCGCGCCGGCCACTACTTCACGCACTGGGACGAGCTGTACGGCGAGTGGCGCACGCGAATGGAGGCGCTCAACCGCGAGATCACCGAGCTCGAGGTGCCGACGCTGCCGCAGTACGAGGACGAGGCGATCGTCTTCGAGCACGGGCACGACGTCGCCCACGTGCGGCTGCTGCGCGCCTACCGTCACGCGCTCAGCTGCCACGAGCGGATGTGGCAGCACCACTTCGAGCTGCTGCTGCTCGGGTATGGCGCCTACATGACGTTCGCCGAGCTGTGCAAGGGCGCGCTGCCGGAGATCCCCGACCAGCACATCGCGCAGATGGTCGCCGGCATCGACGTGCTGCTCTTCCGCGCCGACGGCGAGCTGCGCCGGCTCGCCATGCGCGCCGAGGAGCTGGGCGTCGCCGGCGCCTTCGCGCCGGACCGCTCGCCCGCCGAGGTCGACCGCGCGCTCGGCGAGAGCGAGGCGGGACGCACATGGCTGGCCGAGCTGGAGGCGATCAAGGACCCCTGGTTCAACATGGGCACCGGCGACGGCCACTACCACTTCCACCGCAGCTGGTTCGACGACCCAAGCATCCCGTATGCGGCGGTCCGCGGGCATCTGGAGGCGCTCGCCGCCGGTCGCAGCCTGGAGCGGCCGACCGCGCAGCTGGCTGAGGAGCGCGAGCGGCTCGCGGAGGGCTACGCGGCGCTGCTCGACGACGACACGCGCGGCGCGTTCGACGAGCTGCTGGCGCTCTGCCGCACGGTCTTCCCGTACGTCGAGGAGCACAAGTTCTTCTGCGACTACTGGTTCCAGACGCGCTTCTACAACAAGATCCGCGAGTTCGGCGCGCTGCTCGCGCAGCACGGCTTCCTGGCCGACGGCGACGACGTCTTCCACCTGACCCGCCACGAGGTCGCCGAGGCGCTGGAGGAGCTGTGCCTGACGTGGGCGAGCGGCGGCACGCCGCTCGGCCCGGCGCACTGGCCGCCGATCGTGGCGCGCCGCAGCGAGCTGCTCGCGCGCCTGCGCGAGTGGACGCCGCCGCCGGCGCTCGGCGCGATGCCCGACGAGATCAACGACCCGATCATCGTCATGCTGTGGGGCATCACCCCGGAGCGCCTGCAGAGCTGGAGCACGCCGCACGACGCGGACGCCGCGGTGCTGCACGGCGCGGCCGCCTCGCCGGGCGAGGTCGAGGGGCCGGCGCGCGTCGTGCGCGACATCGCGGACATCGCGGCCGTGCGCGACGGCGAGATCCTCGTCTGCCCCGTCACCTCGCCCGCTTGGGCGCCCGTCTTCAGCCGCATCCGCGGCGCCGTCACGGACATCGGCGGGATCATGTCCCACGCCGCGATCGTCTGCCGCGAGTACGGCGTGCCCGCGGTCGTCGGCACGGGCCACGCGACGGCGCAGATCCGCACCGGGCAGCGCGTGCGCCTCGACGGGACGACGGGGGTGGTCACGCTGCTCGACGGAGGCGACGCGACGTGAGCGCCGGCCGCGCGAGCGCGCACGTGGCTCCGCTGGCCGCGCTCGCGGCGGCGGACGAGCGGCGCTTCGGCGGCAAGAGCACGAGCCTCGGCGCGCTGATCGCCGCGGAGATTCCGGTGCCGCCCGGCTTCGCGGTCGCGACGAGCGCGTTCGAGGAGTTCCTCACCGGTGACGGGCTCGCCGAGCGCGTCGACGAGGCGCTCGCCGGGCTTGACGTCGAGGATGTGGAGGCGCTCGCGTCGGTGTCGCGGACGGTCGTCGCGGCTATGCGTGCGACGCCGGTCCCGGCGGGCGTGCGCGACGAGCTGCAGCAGGCCTACGCGGAGCTGGCCGCGCAGGCGGGCGAGGCGGCGCCGCCGGTCGCGGTGCGGTCGAGCGCGCGCGGCGAGGACAGCGCCGATGCGACCTTCGCCGGTCAGCAGGAGA
>DATHEP010000255.1:0-4398 GCA_035318525.1 Conexibacter sp. | reverse complement strand
GTGGTTCGCGGCCGCCAGCTCGCCGCCGATGCGCGCCGACTCGCGGCGCGCCGCCTCGGCCTCGCGCTCCGCCTCGCGTCGTCTCGCGCGCGCCGCCTCGGCACGCTCCTCGACGCTCGCCAGCTCGGCCCGCGCGGCCTCGACGTCGGCCCGGAGACGCTCTTCCTCCGCGCCGGCAACCGCGCGGCGGGCCTCCAACTCCGCCAGCTCGCGCTCGAGCGCCGCTCTGCGGTCCTGCTCGAGCGCCGCCAGCTCGGCCTCGAGCGCCGCGACGCGGCCGGCCGCCTCGGCGTCGGGCACATCCGCGGCGGCCTGCTCGCGCAACGCGTCCAGCTCCGCCTCGTGGCGGACGATCCGCTCGCCCAGCGACGTGACGGTCGTGCGGGCGGCCTCGAGCCGCAGCCCCACACGCTCGGCGGCCGAGCGACCGCGGTAGGCGCGCTCGGCCAGCGCCTCGCGCTGCTCGCCGCGCTGCTGCAAGGCCTCCTCGGCCTGCTCGCGGCGTCTCGCGACGGCCGCGAGCGCCTGCTCCGCCTCGGCGCTGCGGGCACGAGCGGCGACGGCCGCCGCCTCCGCCTGCTCCAGCTCGATGCGGCTCGCGCGCAGCGCGTCGCGGCCAAGCTCCCAGCGCGCCTCGAGCGACTGCCGCTCGAGCCGCGCGTGCAGCTCGGCCGCTTCCGCCTGGCGCTTGAGCGGCCGCAGCCGCGAGCGCGCCTCGCGCTCGATGTCGAGCGCGCGGTCGAGGTTGTCCTGCGTGCGCGCCAGCTTCAGCTGCGCGCGGCGGCGGCGCTTGCGGTGCTTGCCGAGTCCGGCGGCTTCCTCGATCAGCAGCCGCCGATCGCGCGGCTTTGAGGTCACGATCGCCTCGACGCGGCCCTGCGAGACGACCGAGTGCGCCTCCTTGCCGAGGCCCGTGTCCGACAGCAGCTCGAGCACGTCGACAAGGCGGCAGCGGGCGCCGTTGAGGCGGTACTCGCCATCGCCCGAGCGGTCGAGCCGGCGCAGGATCGAGACCTCGGAGAAGTCGAGCCCGAGCGTGCCGTCGCTGTTGTCGAGCACGAGCTCGACCTCGGCCTCCTGTCCGGCCTTGCGGCCGTGCCCGCCGCCGAAGATCACGTCCTGCATCGTCTGCCCGCGCACGGCGAGCGGCGACTGCTCGCCGAGGGCCCACAGGACGGCGTCCGTCACGTTCGACTTCCCCGAGCCGTTCGGCCCGACGATCACGCTGACGCCAGGCCCGAAGGCGAGCTTCGTGCGGTCGGGGAACGACTTGAAGCCCTTGACGGTGAGCGACTTCAGATGCACAAGCCCATCACTCTCCCATGGCTTCGAGGGCGACGCGAGCCGCTTCCTGCTCGGCGTCCTTCTTCGACCGTCCCTGGCCGTTCCCGACCTCGACGCCGGCAACCGTCGCCGCGACCGTGAAGACGCGGTCGTGCGGCGGTCCCGCTTCCTCGCTGACGGCGTAGACGACCGTCTCGCCGCGGCGCGCGAGCCGCTCCTGGAGCGCCGACTTGAAGTCGACCGGGTGCTCCAGCGCGTCGTCGATCTCCGGCTCGAACGCCTGGACGACCGCTGCTGCAGTCGTCTCGTACCCGAACGCGAGGTAGCAGGCACCGATCACCGCCTCGATCACCGACGCCAGCACCCGCTCCGTGCGCACGAGCGCAGTCGCGTTCTGACCCATCCCCTCCGGCGCCGCGGTGCGCAGGCGCTCCGGCATCCCGATCCGCTCGGCGACCGCCATGCACGAGCGGCCGGAGACCGCCTGCGCGCGGATCTTCGTCAGCCGTCCGGCGCCGAAGCGGTCCGCCTCCAGGCGCGGGTAGAGATGCGTCGTGACAGCGAGCGACAGCACGCTGTCGCCGAGGAACGCCAAACGCTCGTAGGAGTCCGAGCGACGGTCGGTCCAGGACGAGTGCGTGACCACCTGCCGGGCGAGGTCGTCCGGCAGTCGGTCGAGCAGGTCGGCGAGGGCGCTCAGCGGTCAGAGCCTCGGCTCGCGGTCGGCAGCTCCGGTGGCGAGCACGAAGTCGACCGCCTGGCCGACCGTGAGGATCTTCGCCGCCTGCTCGTCGGAGATGCGCACGGAATAGCGGTCCTCCAACTCCTGCACGAGCGTGTAGAGGTCGAGCGAGTCGGCCTCGAGATCCTCGCGAAAGCGCGTCGCATCGCCGATCTCCGACGGAGCGATCGCCAGCTCGTCGGCGAGATGTGCGCGCACGCGCTCGAGAACCTGCTCGCGGGTCATGGAGCCTGCACGCTAGCCGGGGCCTCGGACGACGGAGCCTGCCGCAGCGCCCCCGCCTCCTCGAGCGCGGACAGCGTGCGGCCGACGACGTCCTCGCGCACCCCACGGGCGGCGACGTCGATCGCGCGGGCGAAGCCAGTGCGGCTGAAGCGACCATGTGCGACGACCCCGGTGCGCCGCAGCCCGAGCATGTAAGCGCCGCCGGCAAGCTCCGGGTCGAGGCCGTCGCGCAGCCCCCGCAGCGGCTTGCGCAGCAGCAAGCCACCGAGCCTGCCGCGCGGGCTCGCCATCGCGACCTCCCGCACCGTCCGCATCAACTTGCTGGAGACACCCTCCATCAGCTTGATCGTGATGTTGCCAGTGAAGCCGTCCATCACGACGACGTCGGCGACGCCCTCGGTGATCTGCGTGCCCTCGACGTTGCCGACGAAGTTCAACCGCCCGCCCGCGTCGGAAAGCCGCTGGTGCGCGGCGATCACGTCGGGCGTGCCGCGCTCCGGCTCCTCGCCGTTGGACAGCAGCGCGACGCGCGGTCTCGCGACGCCCAGGACCGCCTGCGCGAACGCGGCGCCCATGAAGGCGAACTGGACGAGGTGCTCGGGCCGCACCTCGACGCTCGCGCCGACGTCGAGCAGCAGCACGGGCGCGCCCGGCACCGGCATCGCGATCGCCAGCGCCGGGCGGTGGATGCCGCGCGCGCGCTTGACATGGAAGAGGCCGGCCGCGAGCGCGGCACCGGTCGAGCCGCCGGACACGAGCGCGTCGGCGCGCCCCTCGGCGACGGCCTTCGTGGCAAGCACGATCGAGGCGTCCGGCGTCGAGCGCACGGCCAGCGCCGGGTCAGGGGCCTTCGCGATCGAGACGGGCGCGTCGACGACCTCGACGCCGTCCGGCGTCGCACCGATCGCGCCGGCGGGCCCGAACAGCAGCACACGCACGCCCTGCTCAGCGGCAAGCGCGGCACCGGCGGCAACCTCGGCGGGGCCGAGGTCCGCGCCGTTCGCGTCCACGGCGACCGTGATCGGCGGCACGAGGCGCGGGCTCGAGCTAGGCGTCGTCGCCGGCGGTGGCAGCAGCCACCTCACGCCCGGCGTAGGTGCCGCACGTCGGACAGACCCGGTGCGGCATGCGCGGGCTGTGGCACTGCGGACAGGCGTGGATCGTCGGCGCGGAGATCTTGTGCTGCGAGCGGCGCTTGTTCGTCCGCGCGTGCGATTGCTTCTGCTTCGGGACGGCCATGGGCGGTGGAGGCTAGCAGTCGGCGCCGCTCGGAGGCTGCGCTGCGTGCACGAGGCGCCTACAGCTCGAGCTCGCGCAGCTTCGCCCAGCGCGGGTCCGGCTCCGCCTCATGGCGGTGCTCCGCCCCGACCTCGTTGAGGTTCTCGCCGCAGGTCGGGCACAGGCCCGCGCAGTCGACGCGGCACAGCAGCTGCGCGGGCAGCGCGAGCGCGAGCGCGTCACGCGACCAGGCGGCGAGGTTGACCTCCTGCTCCTCCTCGACGTACGGGCTCTCGAGTTCCTCCCCGCCCCCCGGCTGGTCGAACTCGCGGGCGTCGACCGCGAAGCGTGGCGCCGCCGGCTCGAGGCAGCGCATGCAGGGGCCCTCCAGACCGACTTCGAAGCGCAGCCGCAGCGCCCAGGCCGCATGCGCCGCGCGCGCGATGTCGAGTCGCAGCGGCACCGGCGAGGGCGTGACCGCGTAGCGCTGGCTGCCCAGCTCGAACGGCTCGAGCGGCTGCTCCAGCTCGATCGATCGCCCTTCGCCTGCCGTCAGCCGCAGCGGGGCGAGGTCGAACGTGTCGGCGCGGGGGGGCATGCCTCGCAATCTAGCGAGGCTGCCGCTCAGGCCAGCTCTCGTTTCAACACTTTGCCTGTCGCGTTGCGCGGGAGCGCGTCGACGAAGGCGATCTCGCGCGGCACCTTGAACGCGGCGAGGTTGTCCTTCACGTAGCCCTTGAGCTCGTCCTCGGTGGCGGTCGCGTCCTCGTGAAGCGCGACGACGGCCTTCAGCCGCTGCCCCCACTCCTCGTCGTCGACGCCGACGACGGCGACCTCGCGAACGGCGGGGTGACCTGCCAGCAGATCCTCGACCTCCGACGGGAAGAGGTTCTCGCCACCGGAGATGATCATGTCGTCGTCGCGACCGT
>DATHEP010000254.1:0-3485 GCA_035318525.1 Conexibacter sp. | reverse complement strand
ACGATGGCCGGCTACGAGGTCGTCAAGGTCGGCACGAACGCCGACGGCGGCGTCGACGTCGAGGACCTGCGCGCGAAGGCCGACGAGCAGGTCGCCTGCCTGATGCTCACGAACCCTTCGACGCTCGGTCTGTTCGACCCGAACATCGCGGAGATCGCGGAGATCGTGCACGGGGTGGGGGCGACGCTCTACTACGACGGCGCGAACCTCAACGCGATCATGGGCATCACGCGTCCGGGCGACATGGGCTTCGACATCGTGCACTTCAACCTGCACAAGTCGTTCACGCAGCCCCACGGCGGCGGCGGCCCGGGCGCCGGCCCGATCGCCGTCTCGGAGCGGATCGAGCCGTACCTGCCGCGCCCGCAGGTCGTGCGGCGCGACGGCGCGGGCGGCGAGGGCCCGGCCTTCGACCTCGACGAGGAGCGGCCGAAGTCGATCGGCAAGCTGCGCGGCTTCCAGGGCAACTACGGCGTCTTCGTGCGCTCCTACGCCTACATCCGCTCGCTCGGCGCCGAGGGCCTCAGGGAGGTCTCCGAGGTCGCGGTGCTGAACGCGAACTACCTGCTCGCGCTGCTGAAGCGCAAGGGCGTCGCGGAGTACCTGCCGGTCGCCTACGACCGCGTCTGCATGCACGAGTTCGTGCTGTCGGGCGCGCCGATGAAGCGCGAGCTGGGGATCAGAACGCTGGACCTCGCGAAGCGGCTGCTCGACTTCGGCGTCCACCCGCCGACCGTCTACTTCCCGCTGCTGGTCGACGAGGCGCTGCTGATCGAGCCGACGGAGACGGAGACGAAGGAGACCCTCGACCGCTTCGCCGAGATCGTCGCCGAGATCCTCCGCGAGGCGGCCGAGGATCCCGAGATCGCCCGCAACGCCCCGTACTCGACGCCGGTGCGGCGCCTCGACGAGGCGCGCGCCGCGAAGCAGGCGGTCATCCGCGCCTGACGACCGCCTCGTCGTGCCTGGCGTGGTCCTCGCCAGGCACGACGATCCGACCGTCAGTGCCGATGCGTGACCCGCACCCGCGCCCCGTGGCGCGGCAGCATCGTCACGTTGCGATGGAGCACGTGCTCCGGCCGCGGGTCCGGCGCGACCATGTCGGTTCGCCGCGCGATCGCTCTCAGGACCGCGCGCATCTCGGCCATCGCGAGCGTCGCGCCGAGGCAGCGGCGGATCCCGCCGCCGAACGGCACCCACGTGTAGGTGCCGGGTCTGCGGCCGACGAAGCGCTCCGGGCGGAACGAGAACGGGTCGGGATACACGTCGGGCCGGTGGTGCAGCAGGGGGATCGAGATCAGGATGTGGCTCTTCGCCGGCAGGCGGTACTCGCCGAGCTGCCACGGCACGGTCACGCGGCGTCCGGTGATCGGCACCACGGGCCGGTTGCGCATCGTCTCGTGGATCGTCGCCTCGACGTAGGCGGCCGCGCCCTCGTCGTCGGATCGGATCAGCTCGCGCAGGCGGGCGTAGGGAGCGGGGTTGCGCAGCAGCCGCTCGAACGTCCAGGCGAGCGAGTTGGCGGTCGTCTCGTGGCCGGCGAGCACGAGCGTCAACAGCTCGTCACGCAGCTCTTGGTCCGTCAGCGGCTCGCCGTCCTCGTCGCGCACGGCGAGCAGCAGCGAGAGGATGTCGGTGCGGTCCGTGTCGCCCTCGGCCCGGCATGCGGCGATGAGGCCGTAGACGTGCTTGTCGAGCTGCGCCAGCAGCGGCTTGACGATCCCGACTGGGTCGTCGCGGCCGATGTTCATCAGTTCGGCAATCTGCCCGATCGGTCTCGTCGTGAGCGTCGAGAGGCGCAGGATCATCTGACGCAGCCCGTGCGCGGGCGTGCCGGGGGCGGGCTTGCCCTCGACGCCGAAGATGCCGGCCATGATCACGTCGAGCGTGACCGACTGCATCGCCGGCCCGATCGCGAACGTCTCGCCGACCGGCCACGAGTCGATCTCGCGCTCGGCGACGTCGTCGATCATCGCCGTGTAGCGCTCGATCGCCTCGCCGTGGAACGGCGGCAGCAGCAGCTTGCGCTGGCGCATGTGGCGCGGACCGACCGCGGTCAGCACCGAGTTGGGCCCGACGATCGGCCGCAGCGGCGACTCGCCGGCTGTCGAGACCGCCAGCTCGGGGGCGGTGAAGAGCGATCTGACGTGGTCGGGGTGGGTGATGACGAACGTGTGATCGTCCGCGTATCTGCGGCGCATCGGGAAGCGGAAGGCGAACGTCTCGCCGAGCTCGCGGCGCGTCTTCGTCATCAGCGAGAGCTGGCGCACGCTGAGGCGCAGCGCCTGAAGGCCGCGCGGCAGCATCAGCGCGGGCGGGAGGTTGATGGGCGCGCCGTCGTCGGGTGCCGGGCCGGAGGGGGAGGGCGGCGCCTCGCCGACCAGGGCGGTCGCGCCGTCGATGGTGGGTTCGATCGTCGCGGTCATCGGTCGATTGAACCAAGTTCAAACGATGGTCGCGACAGTTCAGCCCGAACTGTGCGCGGTCTCACACAGGTGGCCATGCTGTATGCTGCGCTGTATATGGCAGCCACGCGCACGCAGATCTACCTCACGACTGAGCAGCGCGAGCGGCTCGACGCACTCGCACGCCAGCACCGCAAGCCGCTCGCGGAGCTCGTGCGCGCGGCGGTCGACGACTATCTCGAGCACACGCCGAGCCCGCATCAGGCGCTCGACGCGACGTTCGGCGTGCTGCCGGACCTCGACGTGCCGCCGCGCAGCGAGTGGGATCGTGCCTGACCTGCTCGTGGATACGGACGTGTTCGTCGACCACCTGCGAGGTGCGCGGCCGTTCGAGCCCGAGGGCGCGCTCGTCTCTTATTCGACGATCACGCGCGCGGAGCTGTTCGCCGGCCGGGCCAGCCAGGAAGCCGCCGTGCGGACGCTGCTCGACCCGTTCCGCGAACTCACGGTCGATCGCGCCGTCGCCGAGCTCGGCGGCCGACTGCGGCGCGAGCAGGGCGTCCCGATCGCGGACGCTCTGATCGCCGCGACGGCGCTCGTCAACGATCTCGCGCTCGCGACGCGCAATCTCCGCGACTTCGGGCGCGTGCCGGATCTCCGGCTGCACGCCGCCGCGCGGTAGCCTCCCGCGCCGTGCGCATCTTCTCCGGCATCCAGCCGACCGGGCGCAAGCACCTCGGCAACTTCATCGGCGCGATCGAGCAGTACGTCCACCACCAGGACCAGGGCGAGGCGATCTACTGCATCGTCGACCTGCACGCGACGACGGTCCCGTACGAGCCGGCCGAGCTGCGCGAGCGGCTCTATGACACGGCGGCGATCCTGCTCGCCGCCGGCATCGACCCGGAGCGCGCGGTCTTCTTCCGCCAGGCGGACGTGGCCGAGCACAGCGAGCTGACCTGGCTGCTCTCCAGCGTCACCGCGTTCGGCGACCTCAACCGCATGCACCAGTTCAAGGAGAAGGCGGGCGCGCAGCGCGACCTCGTCTCCGCCGGGCTCTTCACGTACCCGATCTTGATG
>DATHEP010000253.1:0-2910 GCA_035318525.1 Conexibacter sp. | reverse complement strand
CGCGGGCGTGACAGGCGTCTTGTTCAGGCGTCGGCGCCGGCGCTAGCTGCGCCGCGGCGCTCCGTTCGGGCGCGGCCGACGCGCGCGGCGTCGGCTGTGGGCATCGAGGGGGAGGGAGCGGGGTGCCGTCGTGGGCGTTCTTGCGCGATTGCGTGGCGGAGCGTGCGGGTCTCTGCGCGGTTCTGGGCTCCCGGGACCGCCGCGCTTCGGCGCTGTCCTGTTCTGTGGTCGTCCTGCGACCACAGAACAGGACAGCGGGCTCGGTGGGCGGGGCTCGCGGTGGCGTGGAAGGGAGCGCCGGTGCGATCCGTCTTGCTCCGCTCGATGCCCACGGGCGACGATCCAGCCCGTGGCGACGGCTCGGGCGGAGCGCGGAGCACGCGGCGCGGCGCGCGGGCGGCCGCTGCCGCTACGCCAGAAAGCGCGACGGGATCCCGCCGACGCCGAGCAGTCCCGGGCCGACGTGGGTCCCGATCACGGGGCCGACCTCGGACACGAAGCAGGGGTCGGTGCCCCACAGCTCGCGGCCGTGGTCGACGAGGCGGGCCGCTTCGGCGGGCGCCTGGATGTGCTGCACGACCCACGCGTCCGCGCCGTCGGCGTGACGCTCGCGCATGTAGTCGACCATCCGCTCGAACGCGCGGCCGGAGGTGCGCACGCGCTCGATCGGCGTGATCTCCTCCTCGAGCGTGAGAATCGGCTTGATCTTCAGCGCCGAGCCGAGCCACGCCTGCGCGGCGCCGATGCGTCCGCCGCGGCGCAGGAACTCGAGCGTGTCGACCGCGAACCACATCTTCAGCGCCCCGCGCGCCTCGCGCGCGTGCACCACGACCTCCGCCGCGCTCGCGCCGCGCGCCGCGGCCGCATGCGCGGCCAGCACGACGAGCCCCTGGCCGCCGCACGCGCTCTGCGAGTCGAGCAGTTGGATCCGCTCGCCGTCGGCGCCGCCGTCGATCAGTTGCTGGCGCGCCTGCTGTGCGGAGGCGAAGGTGCCGGAGATCGCGCCCGAGAGGTGGATCGAGACGACGTCGCGCCCTGCCGCCAGCAGCGGCTCGTAGACGGCCAGGAAGTCGCCGATCGACGGCTGCGAGGTCGTCGGCATGTCGCGTGCCGTCCCCAAATGGCGGTAGTAGGCGTCGAAGTCGGGGAGGTCGGCCTCGCGGTCCTCGCGACCGTCCCAGTGGACGTAGAGGCTGACCTCGTGGATCGCGCGCGCCGCGACGAGCTGACGCGGCAGGTAATGACACGTGTCCGTGACGACGACAGCCGAGCCCATCGCGGCGGACCCTAGTCGATACGCGCGCGTTCGCGGAGCAGTAGCGAGGCGGCACCGGAGTCGCCGCCGGGCGGCGACGCCCGGCCGCCCAGGGGACTGGCGGCCGGGACGTGCGCTGTGCCGGCACGAGCGACCTCGACCGGAGGGGGGCTGTGGCCGCGTGGGCTCGTGCCTGGGGCGGTGCCACGCTATGTGCGCGAAGCACGCGTGTCGAGAGCGATATCGCCCGTCGTTCGACAGGCGCCATCGCGCTACGGAAAGCGCCTCCGACCGAGCGCTCGCGAAACCTGGATCTGCAGTTGGTCGACGTCGCGCCGCAGCGCGACGACCTCCGCGAGGTGCACGTTCTTGGCCAGGCGTTCGACGGTGGCGTCGCGGATGTACTGCGCCGCCGGCACGCCGGCGCGTCTGGAGGCGCGCTTCAGTTCGCGCCAGTGCTCCTCGTCGAAGCGGACGGTCGTCTGGTGCATCGGCACCGGCGAAACGTAGACGCGATCGGCGGCCGCGTGGGTGGGGGCCCACACCGATATCGCCTGTCGTACGACAGGCGTGGTCGGGTGGGTGGAAACGTGCATCGAGAGGGCGATCGCCGACGCGGCGCGAGCCGGCGTCGAGGCGCGCCCGCGGCATGCCCCGACTCCCCGGGGACCCGCCCAGTACAGTCCCGCCGGTGCGTCGGGTCCTCGCGTGTGCCGCCCTGCTCATCTTGCTCGCGGCCCCCGGCGCGTGGGCGCGCGATCCGATCACGCCGCTTCAGGACGTTCACCGCGGCATGACGTGCACCGCGCTGACCGTCGTCCAGGGGACGACGATCAGCAGCTTCGACGTCGAGGTGCTCGACGTCGTCGCGCAGGTCGACGGCGAGGACGCGCGCATCCTCGTGCGCGTGTCGGGGCCCGCGGTCGCCGCCAGCGGCATCGCGCAGGGCTTCTCCGGTTCACCCGTCTACTGCCCCGACGCGAGCGGCACGATCGGCAACGCGGGTGCGATCTCCGCGACGATCGGCCAGTACGGCAACGACGTCGGGCTCGTGACGCCGATCGAGCAGATGCTCGACCTGCCGGCCCGCCCGCCGAGCGGCGTGCGGCACGCGCCGAAGCTGCTGCGCGCCGCCAGACCGCTGGGCACGCCGCTGGTGATCTCCGGCCTGTCGCCGGCGCTCGGGCGCCTGCTCGAGCGCACGGCGCGCAAGCAGGGGCGCACGGTCGTCGCGGCGCCTGCGGGGCCGCTCGCGACGTTCGCGCTGCAGCCGCTGGTGCCGGGCGCGTCGATGGCGGTAGCGCTGTCGAGCGGCGCGGTCGCCGCGAGCGCCGTCGGCACCGTCACCTTCCGTGACGGCGACACCGTCTACGGCTTCGGCCACCCGTTCGAGAGCGCGGGCCGCCGCGCGTTGCTGTTGCAGGACGCCTACGTCTTCGACGTCGTCGACAACCCGCTCGACACCGACGAGGTGACCTCCTACAAGCTCGCCGCGCCAGGGCACACGGTTGGCACGCTCACGAACGACGCGCCAGCCGCCGTGGTCGGCACGCTCGGCGCCGCGCCGAGAACGGTGCCGCTGACGGTGCGCGTGCGCGACCTCGACAGCGACACGACGGCCGTCCAGCGCACCGACCTGGTCGACGAGATCGACC
>DATHEP010000252.1:0-4041 GCA_035318525.1 Conexibacter sp. | reverse complement strand
GGCGCACGATGACCGTCGAGTCGCGCGGCAGCGGCTTGACGTCCGTCTGCAGCTTCACGTGCAGTCTCGCCGTGACGCCGCCGTCGCTGTGCGTCTTCGGCTCGATCTTGTCGATGATCCCGACGCGGTCGCCGCCGATCCGCACCTCGTTGCCGGTCACGAGTGCAGAGGCGTCCGGCACCTGCATCCAAAGCTGGTAGGTCGGGACGAACGGCAGGCCGTTGTTCGCGTTGTAGGCGAGAAAGACGGCGACGATCACGACGAGCACGGTCGCCGCGCCGATCAGCACGGGGTTCGCCGCCACCGATGTATTGCGCCGGTTCATCGCTCGTCCCCGCTCCCGAGCAGGTAGCTCAGCAGGCCGCTGCCCGCCGGCGCGCCGGTCGACCCCGGCTCGTCCGCCAGTGAGGCCGTCCCGTCACCGCTGGCCGTGGGGGCGACGGCGGTCGCGCCGCTCGCTGTGCGCTCGGCCACCGGCGCCGCGACGTCGGCACCGGCGACGGCGCTCGCCGCGAGCGCGTCGGAAGGGGGCGTGAGCGTCGTCGATGCGGCGCTGCCGCCACCCTGGTTGAAGGTCGCCGTGCACTGCGGGAGGTTCGGGTCCTGTCTCGTCACGTAGGCGATGCAGTTGCCGGACAGCACGACGAACGAGCGCAGGAAGTGGCCCACGTCGTCGAAGCCGTTCGACGTGCCCATCGTGAACAGGATCACGTCGAGCAGCCGCTCGATCCCGTGCTCGTCCTGCAGGCTCGTGAGCCCGCGCGACAGCGTTCTCGCGAACGGCTCTGCTGAGTCCGCGAAGCCGCGGATGTCTCTGATGATCGGCTCGGCCGCCGGCAGCGCCTCCGAGCCCGTGTCGGCGAGGTCGCCAAGCGTGCGGAAGGTCGGCAGCGACGCCTCGCTGAACGGGCCGAGCTGCTCGAAGATCGTGTTGACGGACGGCGCCGCCGCGCGCAGGTCTCGCATGACCGGCGTGCCCGCGGCAGCGAACGCGCCGAGTCTGCGGACGGTCGGGCGCAGCTCCTCGAGGAAGCGCGGGAAGGTCGCGAAGTTCTCCTCGAGCGCGTCGCCGCGGGCCGCCGTCGCGGCCGCCGTCTCGCCCGCCTTGTCGATGAACTCCGTGATCGAGCGGCTCTCGCGCGCGACCGGGGCGAGCGCCGCGTCGGAGTCGCGCGCGAGGTCGGCGAGCACACGGTTCTGGTCGGCGAGGATCGCCAGCACGCGGTCAAGCTGGTAGAGCGTCGGGTTCGCGCGCCGCACGACCGCCCGCAGCTCCTCGCCGTTGCCGGCGAGGCCGACGCCCAGCTCGCTCAGGATCAGCCGGAAGCGCTGGCGCTCCGGCAGCCGCATGATGTTGTTCAGCATGTCGAGGTCGACGGGCGCCGACGTGTTCTGCACCGGCAGCAGGTACTCGCCCTTGCCCTCCCCGCGCGTGATCTTGCGCAGCGGCGGCTCCGGCGCCGCGTCGGCCGGCTTCGGCTGCGTCGGCTGGCATGAGACGAACTTCTCGCCGATCAGCGACTGCAGGCGGACCGTGCAGTGCGCGTCCTGCTTGAAGTCCTGGAACGCGGGGTCGTCGATGCGCAGGACGATCGCCGCCTTGTTGTCGGGCGTGACGTCGAGCGACTCGATCGTGCCGACCTTCACGCCCGCGACCTTCACGTCCTCGCCGGTCACGAGGAAGCTGGCGCTGTCGAAGATCGCGCGCACGCGATAGCTGCCGCCGTCGTCGTCGGAGGCGCCGGTCCCGGCGACCAGCACGACGAGCGCCGCGAGCAGCAGCATGCCGCCGGCGAGCAGTCGCTTCACGGTGGGGGACGCGCTCGATCTCATGGGCCGGGGAGCACGTCCTCGCGGTCGCAGTCGAAGCCGCCCGGCGCGAACGGGTTCGAGCCGTCGGGGCGCGGCTGGCTGGCGGCGCCGGGGCACCGACGCGAGTAGCCGCTCTGGAGCCCGGAGAGCCGTTGGGACGGCGGCACCGGCTCGAGCGACGAGCTGCCGTCCGTGTTCTCCTGGAAGTCGAAGATGCCGGTGATCGGCATGACGCGCGCGTAGTGACCGTTCGCGTCGTAGTTGGCGGCGCTCTGGCCGAAGTCGCGGAACCAGCCGACGAGGTCGGGCGTATAGGGGCGCAGGAAGTCGATCACCGGCTGGCCCTTGCGCATCGCCGTGATCGAGCGGCGGAAGGTCGGGCTGGCGATCGCCTGCAGGCGCGGAAGGTTGCGCACCGCGTCGGTTGCGTCGTTGAACGGCCCGGGCTGCGAGACGAGCGTGCTGAAGTCCTCGAAGACGGGCGTCGCCTCGGTCAGCAGCGGCCGCAGCTCGCGGAAGAATCTCGGCAGGTCCTCGGCGGCGACGGCGGAGGCGTCGAGCAGCGGCTCGAGGTCGTCGAGCGTCGAGCGCAGGTCGACGAACGTCGAGTTGGCGTTGCGCAGCGTGCTCGGCAGCACGCCGAGTCCCTGCGAGAGCGACGCGTTCTCGCGCGCGATCGCGCCCATCATCCCGTTGAGGTTCGTGATCAGCGAGGTCAGCTGGGGCGCGCGCTCTGCGACGGCGCTCGTGACGCTTGCGCCCGCGACGACCGCTTGCTCGAGCGACTGCGTGTCGCGCGTGAGCTCTCTCGCGAGCTGAGCGCTCGTCGACAGGAACGGGCTGAAGTACTTCGCCGACTCGCTGAGCTCGGCGCCCTGGCCGGCGTACTGGATGGCGGAGCCCTGGATGAACTGCTGCAGCCCTCTGCGCGTCGGCGGGTCGAGCGTGTTGAAGATCTGGTCGAGGTCGACGACGGACGTGGTCTGCTCGACGCCGAGGCGCGAGCCGCCCGCCAGCGCCGGCTCGCTGTTCGGCCCGGGCGCGAGCGCGATGTAGCGGTTCGCGACGCCCGACAGCGAGGTCAGGCGGATCGTCGCCGTGGTGCCCTCGTGCAGTGGCGCGTACGGCTCCTTGACGCTGATCTGCACCTCGGCCTGGTTGTCGTCGGTGAGCAGGATGTCCTCGACGCTGCCCACGCGCCGGCCGCCGATCTGCACGTCGTTGCCTCTCACGAGCTGGCCCGCGTTCTGGAAGATCAGCCGGTACGACTCACCGCCGCCGTTCGACAGCACGAGGATCGCGACCACCGCGACCACGGCGAGCAGCGCGCCGAGCACGGCGCCCCGGGCGATCGTCATCGTGCGCTCACTCCATCCCGAGCGGGCCGTCGGACTCCCCGGTGAGGAACTGCCGCACGAACGGGTTCGCGGAGTCGAACAGCTCCTGCGCCGGACCCGACTCGACGATCCGCCCGCGCCACAGGACCGCGATGAACTCCGCAACCCGGCGGGCGCTCATGATGTCGTGCGTGATCACGACGTAGGTGCCGCCGTTCTCCTGGTGGACCTCCTTGATCAGCTCGCACAGCAGCGCTGTGCGGACCGGGTCGAGGCCGGAGTCGGGCTCGTCGAACAGCACGATCTCGGGGTCGAGCACGAGCGCACGCGCGAAGCCGGCGCGCTTGCGCATCCCGCCCGACAGCTCGTTCGGCATCTTCTCGCCCGAGTCGCCGAGGCCCACCTCGTTGAGGCGGCGACTGACGATCGACTCGATCTCGTCCTCGCCCTTGTCGGTGTGCTGACGCAGCGGGAAGGCGACGTTGTCGTAGAGGTTCATCGAGCCGAACAGCGCGCCGTCCTGGAACAGCACGCCGAACTTCTTGCGCATCTCGAACAGGTCGTCGTCGGGCATCGCCGGGACCGACTCGCCGTGCACCAGGATGTCGCCGCCGTCGGGGTACAGCAGGCCGACCATGTGCTTGATGCAGACCGACTTGCCGGTGCCCGAGGGGCCGAGGATCATCGAGATCTGGCCCTCGGGGATCCCGAGGTTGAGCCCGCGCAGCACGCGGTTGCGCCCGAACGCCTTGTGGACGTCGATGAACTCGATCGCGTCGGCGACGCCGTCGACGGCGTGGTGGGACTCGCTGTGGAACTCGAACTCGTCGTCGTCGCCGGGCTCGGAGACGACTGCCGCGCGTCCGTCGCGCCCGCCTGCGCCAGCTCGGTC
>DATHEP010000251.1:0-2147 GCA_035318525.1 Conexibacter sp. | reverse complement strand
CGGCCAGCGCCCGTTCGGCGGTCGAATCGTGCTCGCGGGCCACGTGGCCGCGGCGGCCGCGCCCTATGGCGGCGCGATCGCCGTCCGCTTCCCGGTCGTCCCGGCGCTCGAGGAGGTTGCCGACGTGGCGCTCGTCGACCTGCGGCTGATGGTGGGCGACCCGCGCATTCGCTACGTCGAGCGCGTCCGTGGGCGTACGGTGCGCTACCGGCCGGAGGGCGTCGTGCTGCCGAACCGCTGCCCGCGCGGCGCCTTCCGCTTCCGCGCGGAGCTCGGCTTCGAGGACGGCACCCGCGCGAGCGCCACGACGACGGTCCGCTGCCCGCCCAGCGCGTCGGCGCGTCGCGCCGGCTGAGCCCTCCTGGCTACTGCAGGCCCTCGCGCGCTTCGCGCACGAGCGTCACGGCTTCGGGGAAGACGACCGCCATGACGCTGCGGATCTGCTGTGCCTGCTCCTCGGTCGTGCCCTGGATGTTGACGCGGTTGATCGCCGCGACCGTCAGGTCGACGGCGAGCTTGATCGCGTTGTCGGCCCAGGCCAGCTTCTGCTGACCCTGCATGCTCTCGGCGAACTCCGCCATGCGGCGCTGCAGCTCGTCGGGGTCGCCGAACAGTCCTCCGAATCCCTCCATCGCCTGCATGCTACCCAGGCGCGGCGGATCTCACGGTGCCGGTTCGATCTCGTACCTCACGCCGTGCGCGACGAGCGCGTCGAGGAACGCCGACGCGTCGTAGGCGCTCGCCGGGCTCAGCACGCCGCCGCGGTCGTAGCCGTCCTGCGCCATCAGGGCGGCGCCGTGCACGGCGGTGGCCGCCGTCAGCCCGTAGACGTCGCCACCGGTCGCGACGCCGCGGCGCGTGCGGCCGTCCTCGCCGTGCGCGAGCGCGACGATCGTGAAGCGGACCTTGGCGCGCGACGCCTCGGACGGCCCCTCCGGGTAGCGCGCGAGCAGCGGCTCGAGCAGGCCGGCGAGCGGCGAACGCAGCGCGAGCGCCAGCGCCGGGGCGGTCAGCGGGACGAAGGGCGCCGCCTTCGGCGTGCCGGCGAACGTCTCGACCGTGATCAGCGACGTCAGCTTGCGCGTGCGCACGTGGCGCGGCACCGTCAGCACCTCACCCGAGGGGTAGCGCATCACGGGCTGCATGCCGACCGGCTCGGGGAACGGGAAGCGGCGCCGCTCTGGGATGGGCGGGGCGGGGCGCCAGTCGCCGTCCTCGTACAGCACGCCCTTCGCGGCCAGCATCCCGAGCGCTGAGCGCAGCGTGCCGCGCGTCGGCTGGACGCTCCGCGGCGCGTAGGCGAGCACGAGCTCGCGCAGCGGCTCGAGCCCCTGCGCCGTCACGTGGGCGAGCAGGTCGCCCGGCACGTAGTCGAAGCCCATCGCCGGCACGACCGCCACGCCGGCGGCGCGGGCGGGGTCGTCGTAGCGCTCCTGCAGCAGCTGCATGTAGGGCTGCTCGCCGGTCGTGTCGACGTAGTGCGTGCCGGTCTCGACCGCAGCGCGCACGACCGGCTCGCCGTAGCGGATGAACGGCCCCGCGCAGTTGATCACGACCGCCGCGTCGCCGAGCAGGTGGCGCAGCCCGTCGCGGTCGTCAAGCGCGACGGCTCGCGTCGCGACCTCGGCGGCGCCGTCGCCGCCGGCTCCACGGACCTCGTCCGCGAGTCGCGCCAGCTTGTCGGCGCTGCGGCCGGCGAGCACGCACGACAGGCCGCGCCGTCGCAGCTCGTGCGTGACGAGCGTGCCGGTGAAGCCCGTCGCCCCGTAGACGACGATCGGTCCGCTCGCCATCGCCGCTCAGCCGCCCCGCTGGTGGAAGTAGAAGTCGGGCAGCGCCGCGCGCGTGATCCGCGAGGCGAGCTGGGCGACGAGCGCCGCGTCGCCCGTACGGGCGGCGATGTCGTCGAGCGTGACGATCCCGGTGAGCCGGCCGCCCGCCGCGCTCGTGCCGCCGCCGACGATCGGCAGGCGCCGGATGCCGTGGCGCACCATCAGCTCGGCGGCCGCGGTCACGTCCATCGCGGCGTCGCCGGTGACGACCGGAGCGCTCGCGTGGTCGCTCGCGTGGTCGTCGCCATGGCGGCCATCGGCGAGCACGCCGATCGCGAGGTCGCGGTCGGTCACGATGCCGACCGGCTCGCCGTC
>DATHEP010000250.1:0-2330 GCA_035318525.1 Conexibacter sp. | reverse complement strand
CAGCACGAGCTCGGTGAAGAGCACGGGGAAGGCCGTCTCGAGGCCGGTGACCCCCATCGGCGCCTCCTCGAACGGCACCTCCTTCTCGTGCCGCGCATGCGGGGCGTGGTCGGTCGCGACGCATTCGATCGTGCCGTCGCGCAATCCCGCGATCAGCGCCTGGCGATCGGCCTCCGTGCGCAGCGGAGGGTTCATCTTGAAGCGGGAGTCGAGCGAGCGGACCGTCTCGTCGGTGAGCGTCAGGTGGTGCGGCGAGGCCTCGCCGCTGACGCGCGCCCCGGCCGCCTTCCAAGCGGCGAGCGCCTCGACCGACTCGACGCAGCTGAGGTGCTGGAAGTGGACGCGCGCCTGCTCGTAGGCGGCGATCGCCGCGTCGCGCGCGACCATCGTCGACTCGGAGATCGAGGGGATCCCGGCCATCCCGAGCCGCGCTGAGACGGCGCCCTCGTGCATCACGCCGTGGCCCGACAGCGACGGGTCCTCCTCGTGCAGCGCGATCACGCCGCCGCACAGGCGCTGGTACTGCAGCGCGCGTCGCAGCATGCCGGCTGCCACGACCGGTCTGCCGTCATCCGTGAAGCCCAGCGCGCCGGCGTCGCGCAGCTCCGCCATCTCCGTCAGCTCCCCGCCGACCAGCCCGCGCGTGATCGCCGGCATGAACCCGACCGGCACGCGCGCCTCGCGCTCGGCCTGCTCGCGCACCGCACGCAACTGCGAGGCGTCGTCGAGCGTCGGGCTCGTGTTCGGCATCGCGACGACGCCGCAGTAGCCGCCCGCGGCAGCCGCCGCGGTCCCGCTCGCGATCGTCTCCTTGTGCTCCTGGCCGGGCGTGCGCAGGTGCACGTGCGGGTCGAAGAAGGCCGGGAAGAGGTGCAGGCCCTCCGCGTCGAGCGTCTCGACGCCGTCCGGCACCGCGAGCGCGCCCGCTGCGCTGATCTCCGCGATCGCGCCGTCGCGCACGAGCACGTCGGCCGGGCCGTCGAGGTCGCTGCGCGGATCGAGCGCGTGCGCGCCGCGGAGCAGCAGCTGCGCGGGCGGCCGGGTGGCGCCGAAGAGCTGCTGCACGCTCATGCGGTCGGGACCGCCTCGGCGCGGTCCGTCGCAGGGGCCGGTGCCTCGGCCGCGGCACCGCTGCCGGCGAGCAGCTCGTAGAGCACCGCCATGCGCACGACGACGCCGGCCTCGACCTGTTGCGTGATCAGCGCCTGCGGCGAGTCGATCGCGTCGCCCGACAGCTCGACGCCGCGGTTGACCGGGCCGGGATGCATCAGCAGCTGATGCGGCTGGAGGCGGGCCGTGTCGACCTGGAAGCGCATCGCGTACTCGCGCAGCGACGGCACATACGCTTCGCTCATGCGCTCGTGCTGCATCCGCAGCACGTAGATCACGTCCGCCTCGCCCAGCTCGTCGAGCGAGGTGGCGACGGTGCAGCCAAGCGCCTCGATCCCGCGCGGGATCAGCGTCGGCGGCCCCGCGACGGTCACCTCGGCGCCCATCCGCGCGAACGCGAGGATGTCCGAGCGTGCGACGCGCGAGTGCAGCACGTCGCCGACGATCCAGATGCGCTTGCCGTCGAGCGCGCCGAGCCGCCGCCGCAGCGCGTAGACGTCGAGCAGCGCCTGCGTCGGGTGCTCGTGCTTGCCGTCGCCGGCGTTGACGACGGCCGCGTCGGTCCAACGCGCGACGAGCTGCGCGGCGCCCGCGTGCGGCGAGCGGATCACGATCGCTGCGGGGTCGTAGGCAGTCAGCGTCGCGATCGTGTCCTTGAGCGACTCGCCCTTCGTGACCGACGAGGTCGCGGCGCGGATCGAGACGACGTCGGCCGACAGGCGCTTCGCCGCCAGCTCGAATGAGCTGCTCGTGCGCGTGGAGGCCTCGTAGAAGAGGTTCACGATCGTGCGGCCGCGCAGTGCCGGCACCTTCTTGATCTCGCGCTCGGCGACCTCGCCGAACGAGGCGGCGCGGTCGAGGATCCGCTCGATCCCCGCGCGGTCCAGGTCGTCGATCGACAGCAGGTGGCGCGGGGCTGCAAGCGGGCCGGCGCCGTCGAGCACGGTCATGCGGGGACCTCCGCGGGTTGGGAGATGGTCACCTCGTCGACGTCGTCGAGCTCGGCGACGCGCACGTTGACGCGCTCCTCGCGCGCCGTCGGCAGGTTCTTGCCGACGTAGTCCGGGCGAATCGGCAGCTCGCGATGACCGCGGTCGGCAAGCACGGCGAGCTGCACGCGCGCGGGACGACCGTAGTCGAAGATCGCCTCGATCGCGGCGCGCACCGTGCGGCCCGTGTAGAGCACGTCGTCGACGATCACGCGCGTGCGCCGCTCGAGC
>DATHEP010000249.1:0-3408 GCA_035318525.1 Conexibacter sp. | reverse complement strand
CGGCGACGGATCGGCCGCGCCGTCCAGCGCCTCGACGAGCTGCTCGGCGTGGGCTCGCTCGTGCGCACCCACGACCTCCACGAACTGGCGCAGCTCGCCGTCCAACGCGCCGCGCCGCGCCTGCGCGTAGAAGGCCTCCTGCACGCGCTCCAGCAGCAGCAGGAAGTTGAGGATCGACTCGTCCGCCTGCGCCGAGGGCGTGGAGACGGCGGGCCGAGGCGGCAGGCCCAGCACGGCCACCGTGACAACGGACGTCGCGCCGGCTCCCAGCACGACGCGTCGCAGGAACGAAGCGCGCGTCAGCGCCCCCGCAGCCGCCGGGGTTGAGCAGTCGGACCCGTCGAACACATGCACCGCGAGCGTCCGCGGCGCTCCCGGCTCGGCCTCGCTCTGCAGCGACACGTGCTGCACCTCCCTGCCGACGGCGTCGTCCACGTTGCCGTGCGTTCTACCCTCAGCACTCCGTAAGCAGACCGGCTTATGGTGTCTCGGCGCGCATCCGCTCGCGCCCTGCCGCCTCGCGTGGTGTCGACACGAGCGGGTACGGGCTCTCATGAGCGAGTCGTCACTGGAGCGACGGGCAACGTCGGCACGAGTGTTTGTCAGGACGCTGGGAGGTAGGTGAGGAGGACGACTCCGGAGTCGAAGATGTCGGCCTCGCGCAGCTTGCGCAAGTGGTGGGAGAGCGTCGGCTGGGAGATGTCGAACAGAGAGCGAGCAGGAGTGCGCGGTCGCCCAGGGCCGCTCGGCGGGTTCAGGCCGCGTCGTCGCGGAGCAGTGCGCGACGCAGCAGCGGGGGCGACGATGATCCCGACCTCGCCGCGGGGGACCATCCCGAGCCCGACGACGGCGGCGTCGCGCCTGCCCATCGGACGCAAGCCATCCGGCGGCGAACTTCGTGACGAACGCCAGGCCGGTCAGTCCGGCGAGCGCGGCGAGCGTGTCGAGGTCGGCGAACGCTGCGAGGTCGAAGCTGAGCCCGATGAAGACGAAGAAGAACGGCGGGAAGAACGCATACAGCGGAGCGACCTCCTTCTCGAAGTCGTGACGGTCCTTCGTCTCGGCGACGACCATGCCGGCGAGGAACGCTCCGAGCGAGACCAAGATTCCGGGCAGGGCGCCCGTCGCCGCCGCGAACGTCATCGGCCGATCACCGCTGGCGGCCTCATCTCTGATCCAGGAAGCGTCGCGCGACGGCGGTGAAGAAGGCGTGGCGGGTGATGATCCCCACGACCCGGCCAGCGTCGATCACGGGACGACGAGGACGCGGTGGTGCAAAAGACCTCGGCCAGTGCGACGTCGGAGTAGTCGGGGCCGACGTCGATGTGCTCGGTGTTCATGTACTTCGAGACGGGCTCGTTGCGGCAGCTCTCGCGACGCTCAAGTGCGGCGTCGATCGAGCGTGAGAGGAACGCGGCGCCGCGCAGCTGGCCGAGGTAGCCGGGGAACCCGGCGGCCATGAACTCGCGCTCGCCGAAGATCCCCGCGTCCCGGTCGCTGGCGCAGGTCGCGCCGGCTTCCGAAGTGCCGGCTAGACCGGCGCCGAGCGCCCACGCGCGAGCACCGTGGCAGGATGCCTCCCGATGTCCGTGCCTCGCATCCCACCTCCGCCTGCCTCGGCATCGTTCGCGGCTCCCGTCGAGCTGCCGGGGGGACGGGAGCAGACGGCCGGCCAGCGGATCGCCCGGCGTGTCGTGATCGCCGTCGCGGTCATCGTCTTCGTCGCGATCGTCACCTACCTGGGACGGGACGGGTACGTCGACGCCGCCGGCGGCACGATCTCGCTCCTCGACGCCTTCTACTACGCCACCGTCACCGTGACCACGACGGGATACGGCGACGTCCGTCCCGAGTCCGACACCGCCCGCCTCGTCACGACGATCCTCGTGACGCCAGCCCGCGTCCTGTTCCTCATCGTGCTGGTGGGGACTACGCTCGAGCTGCTCGCCGAGCGCACCCGAGCCGCCTACCGCCTCACCCGCTGGAGGAAGACCTTGAAGAACCACACGATCGTCTGCGGCTTCGGCACCAAGGGCCAGTCCGCAGTGGACGAGCTGCGCGCCCGCGGAGTCGCGCCCTCCGAGCTCTTGATCATCGACCCGCGAGCGGAGGCGCGCGAGCGCGCCGTCGCCGCAGGCCTCGCCGCCATCGCGGGCGACGCCGGCTCGGTCGACGTCCTGCGCCAGGCGGGTGTCGAGCAGGCAGCGGCGGTGGTGGTCGCGCCCGACCGCGACGACGCAGCGGTCCTCATCACGCTCACCGCGCGCGAGCTCAACCCGGACGCGACCATCGTCGCGGCCGTGCGCGAGGAGGAGAACGCCCACCTCCTGCGCCAGGGCGGGGCAGACAACGTCATCACCTCCTCAGGCGCCGCAGGCCGCTTGCTCGCCATGGGGATCCGCAGCCCGACCGTCGCGACGGTGCTCGAGGACCTGCTTGTCGGCGGCGAGGGCCTTGACCTCATGGAGTACCGCGTCGAGCGCGACGGCATGACGCACGCCGAGGCGGCCGACGGCGCACCGGTCATCGCGGTCGTGCGCGATCGCACAACACTGCGCTTCGACGACCCGCGCGCCCAGGCGCTCCAGGAGGGCGACCACCTCATCTGCCTCTGCGGCTCCGGTGTGCCGCCCGCGGGATCGGGCTAAGGCGTTCCTCGCTCAGCCTCATGACCGTCCCAGGGCGCCCGAGGCGCAGGGTTTTGGCCACGAAATGGCCACGAAGCTTCCGCTGGCGCGTAGGCGCTCATTTTCGCGATGACAGCGGTATTGAAAAAGCGCCGACTAGCAGCGCTTTTCGAGGATGGCGAGACCCGGACTCGAACCGGGGACACCACGATTTTCAGTCGTGTGCTCTACCAACTGAGCTATCTCGCCGCGACCGCCGATGGTATCGGCTCTTGGCGGGCCTGCGGCGACTCGCCGGCGCGTGAACCGGCGCCCGGGGCGGACGTGCCCGACTAGCATCGGCTCCATGCCCAGCACACGCAGCCAGATCACGTTCCTCGCCCTCGGGCGCCTCGCCATCGGCGCCGCGCTCGTCGCCGTTCCGCGCAGCCAGGTCGGGACGGGATGGGTCGGCGAGGACGCGCAGCGTACGCCGGCCTCGGTGCTGATCCGCGCCGTGGGCGCGCGCGACATCGCGCTCGCGGCCGGCATGCTGGGCGCTCAGCGCACCGGCTCCCCGCTCAAGCCGTGGCTCGTCGGCGCCGCGTTCGCGGACGCGACGGACCTCGTCTCGACGCTCGCCGCAGGGAAGGCGGTCCCGGCTCAGGGCCGCGCGGCGATTGCAGTGCTGGCCGGCATCGGGTTCGTGCAGCAGCTCGTGCTCGCGCGCCGTCTCGAGAGCTGACGCCGGCGGGGCGCCGCGCCGCGGCCGCCGCTACACCACCAGCGCGAAGCAGAACAG
>DATHEP010000248.1:0-2925 GCA_035318525.1 Conexibacter sp. | reverse complement strand
GAGCCGGAGGGACCCGCGGACGCGGTGGGGGACCGCGCCGCGGAGGCGCACGCGAAGGGGGAGCCGGGGACGGGCGGGGGACCCGTCCCCGGCGTGCGCCCGCCGGCCGCCGGTCGCACCGCCGCCGGAGCCCTCGGGGGTGCCGGCTCACGCCCACGCCAGGCGGGTCGGGCGGGCCAGCCATATGTCCCGCTCGCCGCCGTCCTCGACCACGCCGACGGGCTCGTCTGCCTCAGCGGCTGCGCGACGCACGGCGTCCACGACCGCCAAGGCCTCGAGGCGCTGCGCGAAGCCTTCACGCCAGACCACCTGCGCGTCGAGCTGCAGCGGCCCTACCTGCGCGACGATCGCGCGCGCAACCGCCGCCTCGCCGTGCTCGCGCGCGAGCTGGAGCTGCGCACGGTCGCGACCGGCAACGTCCACGCGCACACGCGCGCTCGCGCGCCGCTGCAGGACGCGCTCGTCGCGGTCCGCCACCACATGCCGCTCGACGCCTCCGAGCCGCTGCGCCGCGGCAACTTCAGCCACGTGCTGGCCAGCCCGGCGGCGATGGCGGCGCGCTTCGCCGCCGACCACCCGGACGCGGTAGCGGAGACGACGCGCGTGGCCGACAGCCTGCGCTTCGACCTGACCGAGCACCACGGCTACCGCTATCCCGGCGAAGAGGACGCGCACGCCGACCGCACGCTCGCCGAGCTGGCCCGCGCGTGCCTCCATGAGCGCTATCCCCGCGGCCACCGCCTGCAGGCCGAGGCGCAGGCGCGCCTCGAGGAGGAGCTGCGCATCATCGCCGCGCTCGGGCTCTCCGGCTTCTTCCTCCTGCACCGCGACATGCTTGAGCTGGCGCGCGAGGTCGCGCTCGAGGTGCGAGGTCCGGACACCGCCCGCGCGCTGCTGCCGCCCGGCCGCGGCCGCGGCTCCTCCGTCTCCTCGATCGTCTGCTACCTGACCGGCCTCTCGCACGTCGACCCGATCGCGAACGACCTCTTCATCGGCCGCTTCCTCAACGACGAGTTGACCGCTCTGCCGGACATCGACCTCGACTTCCCGCGCGACGTGCGCGCCGCCCTGATCCCGCGCATCCACGAGCGCTACGGCAAGGACCGCTCCGCACTCGTCGCCGCCTTTCCCACGTACCGCGCACGCGGCGCGATCCGCGAGCTGGGCAAGGCGCTCGGCCTCCCGCCGGGGGAGATCGAGCGCGTCGCGCGTGGCAGCGAGGGCTGGTCGGCGCGCGACGTCGCGCAGGACGTCGCCACGGCGCTCGGGCCGGAGCGCCTCGCGCAGGGCCGCTGGGCCTGGCTCGCGCGCCTCGCCGAACAGGCGCACGGCCTGCCGCGCCACCTCTCCCAGCACCCCGGCGGGATGGTCGTGGCGACGCGCCCGCTGATCGACTGCTGCCCGATCGTCCCGGCCGCGATGGAGGGCCGCCAGATGGTCCAGTGGGACAAGGACTCGTGCGCCGACGCGGGCTTCCTGAAGATCGACCTGCTCGGGCTCGGGATGCTGAGCGCGGTCGAGCGGGCGGTCGAGGACATCGCGCGCCATCGCCACGAGCGGATCGACCTCTCCCGCATCCCCTACGACGACGAGCCCACCTTCAGAGCGATCCAGAACGCCGAGACGACCGGCGTCTTCCAGATCGAGAGCCGCGCGCAGATGGCCTCGCTGCTGCGCACGCGCCCGAGAACGCTGCAGGACATCACGATCCAGGTCGCGATCGTGCGGCCGGGGCCGATCCAGGGCGGCGCCGTCAACCCCTACATCGAACGGCTCCAGCGGCTGCGCGCGGACCCCGACTTCGAGGTCCCGCACGAGCACCCGTCGCTGGTCGAGCCGCTGCGCGAGACGCTCGGCACGATCATCTTCCAGGACCAGGTGATCGAGGTCGCGATGGCGTTCGCCGGCTTCTCCGCCGGGCAGGCGGAGGGGCTGCGCCGCGCGATGAGCCGCAAGCGCTCGGAGGCGGCGATCGAGGCGCATCACCGCGCGTTCGTCGAGGGGGCGATCGCGACCCACCGCGTCGACGCCGAGCTGGCCGAGCGGATCTTCGAGAAGGTGCGCGGCTTCTCCGGCTTCGGCTTTCCGAAGGCGCACGGCGCCGCCTTCGGCCTGCTCGCCTACCAGTCGACGTGGCTGCGTGTCCACTACGCCCCCGAGCTCCTGTGCGCGCTGCTGAACGAGCAGCCGATGGGCTTCTACCCGCCCGACGCGCTCGTGCACGAGGCGCAGCGGCGAGGGCTGACGATCCTGCCGCCGGACGTCAACGCGAGCGAGGTCGAGTGCACGGTCGAGGACATCGCGCGGCACCGCCACGAGCGCATCGACCTGTCCCGCATCCCCTACGACGATCCGCCCACCTACGAGGCGATCCAGAGCGCCGAGACGGTCGGCGTCTTCCAGATCGAGAGCCGCGCGCAGATGGCGTCGCTGCTGCGCACACGTCCGAGAACGCTGCAGGACATCACGATCCAGGTCGCGATCGTGCGGCCCGGTCCGATCCAGGGCGGCGCCGTCAACCCGTACATCGAACGGCTGCAGCGGCTGCGCGCCGACCCCGACTTCGAGGTCCCCTACGAGCACCCGTCGCTCGTCGAGCCGCTCGGGGAGACGCTCGGCACGATCATCTTCCAGGACCAGGTGATCGAGGTCGCGATGGCGTTCGCCGGCTTCTCGGCGGGCGAGGCGGAGGGGCTGCGCCGGGCGATGAGCCGCAAGCGCTCGGAGGCGGCGATCGAGGCGCACCATCGCGCGTTCGTCGCCGGCGCGGTCGCGACCCACGGCGTCAGCGAGGAGCTGGCCGAGCGGATCTTCGACAAGGTCCGCGGCTTCTCCGGCTTCGGCTTCCCGAAGGCGCACGGCGCGGCCTTCGGGCTGCTCGCCTACCAGTCGACGTGGCTGCGCGTGCACTACCCGCCCGAGTTC
>DATHEP010000247.1:0-2668 GCA_035318525.1 Conexibacter sp. | reverse complement strand
CCTGGTCGATCTGCGCGCGGACCTGAGTCCCGGTGCCGCGGTAGGTGGCGATGAAGGCCGTCCCGAGCGCCGCCACGAGGATCACGGCGATCGCCAGCGCCAGCCGCGCCCGCAGCCCGCCGAGCCAGGAGATGCGCGAGCCGCTGCCGGGGTCGCTTCGCTGCGCTCGGGCCATCGCTAGACGGGGTGAGCGTTGCCGGTCGCGGCGCTCATCAGGCGCGAGTGGTGAGGCGATAGCCGACCGAGCGCAGCGTGTCGATCGGCGCCGGGCGGCCGGGCAGCTCGAGCTTGCGCCGCAGGTAGCGCACGTAGACCTCGACGACGTTCGTCCCCGGATCGAAGTCGTAGCCCCACACGGCGCTGAGGATCTGCTGGCGCGAGAGCGCCTGGTCGGGATGGCGCAGGAAGTAGGCGAGCAGGTCGAACTCGCGCGCCGACAGGCGCAGCTCGACGCCGTCGCGCGTGACCTTGCGGCCGAGCAGGTCGAGCTCGATGCCGGCCGCCGACAGCGTGGTCGCGTTGCTCTGCCGGGGGGTGCGCAGGTGGGCGCGCACGCGCGCGGCAAGCTCGTCGAAGCTGAACGGCTTCGTGACGTAGTCGGTCGCGCCACCGTCGAGCCCGGCGACGCGGTCGTCGACGGCCGCGCGCGCGCTCAGCATCACGACCGGCAGCTCCGGCTTCTCGGCGCGAATCGCGGCCAGCACCGCGAGCCCGTCCTTGCCCGGCAGCATCACGTCGAGGACCACGAGGTCGACGTCGTCGGCGAGCGCCCGCCGTTCGCCCGTGAGCCCGTCGGGCGCGCACGTGACGGCGTGCCCTTCCGCCTGCAGGCCGCGCTGGATGAAGTCCGCGATCGCCGTCTCGTCCTCGACCACGAGAATCCGCATGCGGCAATCGTACGCGCGGGGCGCAAGCGCCGACCGGCGCGTCAGGCAACGGTCCAGGTGTCGCCTGAATGCAGCAGCGCCTGGAGCTCGGCGGCGTCCGCGACGGCGCGCTCGGGGTCGCGCGCGGCGGCGGCACCGTGCAGCGGGGCCTCGACGGCACGGAAGACGCCGATCGGCGTGGGACCGGGGACGCCGTCGACGCGGTGGCGGTCGGCGAGGCGCGCGAGCGCGAACGCGAGGCTCGAGTCCTCGCGGTGGGCGTCGTGCACCAGCAGCGCGTCCTCCCCCACGGCCGCGACCTCGACCAGCTCCAAGTCGCCGTCGTCGCGCGCGACGCCGCGCTCGCTCTGCTCGCCGAAGCGGATCGGCTCGCCGTGCACGAGCCGGATCTGGTTGTGCGCGCGTGTCTCCTTCTCGGTCAGCGCGAAGAACGCGCCGTCGTTGAAGACGGGGCAGTTCTGGTAGATCTCGACGAACGCCGTGCCCTCGTGCAGGGCGGCGGCGCGCAGCACATCGGTCATGTGGACGCGATCGCGGTCGAGCGTGCGGGCGACGAACGTCGCCTCCGCCCCGAGCGCCAGCGCGAGCGGGTTGAACGGCCGGTCGTGCGATCCGAACGGGGTCGACTTCGTGACCTTGCCGCGCTCGCTCGTCGGCGACGCCTGCCCCTTCGTGAGCCCGTAGATCTGGTTGTTGAACAGCAGGATCTTCAGCGGCACGTTGCGGCGCAGCGCGTGGATCAGGTGGTTGCCGCCGATCGACAGCGCGTCGCCGTCGCCCGTGACGATCCAGATCGAGAGGTCGGGACGCGTCGTCGCGAGGCCGGTCGCGAGCGCCGGGGCGCGCCCGTGGATGCCGTGCATCCCGTAGGTGTCCATGTAGTAGGCGAAGCGCCCGGCGCAGCCGATGCCCGTCATGAAGACGATCCGCTCCGGCGGGATCCCCAGCTCCGGCATGAAGCCCTGAAGGGCCGAGAGGATCGCGTAGTCGCCGCAGCCCGGGCACCAGCGCGTCTCCTGGTCGGACTGGAAGTCGGCCTTCTTGAGATCCGTCCCCGCCCGCCCCGCGCCGGCGGGTGCGTGACCGTTGCCGTTCCCGCTTCCGCTCATCAGGTCACCTCCGCGGGGCATCCGGCCCCGCGTCCTGATGACGACTGTCGACCTCCAGCCTCCCGTGAACAGCAGGGCTTCGCCCTGCCTCTTCCACGATCGCCTGCTCCAGCTCGGCCGCGAACAGCGGCTGGCCGGAGATCTTCGTGTGTGAGCGCACGTCGACGAGGAAGCGACCGCGCAGCAGCTGCGCGAGCTGACCCGAGTTCAGCTCCGGCACGAGCACGCGCGGGAACGCGCGCAGCAGCTCGCCGACGTTCGCCGGCAACGGGTCGATGTGGCGCAGGTGCGCGATCGCGACCTTCAGCCCGCGGTCGCGCACGCGGCGCGCCGCCGCGCGGATCGCGCCGGAGGTCGAGCCCCAGCCGAGCACGAGCAGCTCGGCGCCCTCGTCCGCGTCGACGAGCAGGTCCGGCACCTCCCGCCGCACCGCCGCGACCTTCTCCGCGCGCAGGCGCGTCATCGTCGCGTGGTTCGCGGCGTCGTAGGAGATGTTGCCCGTGCCGTCCTGCTTCTCGAGCCCGCCGATGCGGTGCGCGAGGCCGGGCGTTCCGGGCGGCGCCCACGGCCGCACGCCGCGCGCGTCGCGCGCATACGGCAGGAACGCCTCGCCGGGCGGCGGCGCAGCTGCGAAGGCGGCGTCGATCTGCGGCAGCCCACCGACGTCCGGGA
>DATHEP010000246.1:0-2617 GCA_035318525.1 Conexibacter sp. | reverse complement strand
GCGGGGCACGGCGATGGTCAGCCGCGCGGTCACCGGGCCGCCTCGGCGAGCAGCGCGATGTGCAGGCGCTCGACGTTCAGCGCCCAGCCCACGGCGGGCAGCGGGCGGCCGAAGCGGCCGAGCAGGTCGTCGTAGCGGCCGCCGCCGCCGATCGGGACGCCCAGCGCCGGGTCGTAGACCTCGAAGATCGCGCCCGTGTAGTAGCCGAGGCTGCGCAGCAGCCCGAGGTCGAAGATCACCCGCTCCGCGACGCGGTCCGGCAGCCGCGCGTGCACACCGCGCAGACCCTCCCCGGCCTCCGAAGCGAGCCCGTCGAGCGAATCGAGCACGTCCGGCCCGCCGCGCAACTGCGGCACGCGTACGAGCAGGTCCGCCGCGTCCGCGTCCAGCCCGAGCTCGGCCACCTCGCGCTCGAGGCCGACGAAGTCGCGCGTAACGAGCTCGTTCAGGATCCGGTCGCGCGCCGGCCCGGCGACGCCGCTGCTGTCGAGCAGCGCACGGAACAGGCCGGCGTCGCCGAGGCCGATGCGGTAGCCCTCGAGCCCGACGGCATCGAGCAGGTCGCACAGCACGGTGAGCGCCTCGGCGGTTCCCTCCGGCGCCGGCGCTCCGACGAGCTCGATGCCGGCCTGCAGGAACTCGCGCGGCTGCCCGCGCTGCGGCCGCACGCCGCGATAGGCGTGCGCGAGGTAGCAGAGCCGCAGCGGCGGCTCGGCGGTCGCGAAGCGGGTCGCGACGAGCCGCGCGATCGGCACGGTCATGTCCGAGCGCAGCACGAGCACGCGGCCCTGCTCGTCGAACAGGCGGTAGGCGGGCGGCGCGCCGGCCACGTCGCCGCGCGCGAGCGTGTCCTCGTACTCGAGCGCGGGCGTCGTGACCTCGCCGTAGCCGGCGCGCTGGAAGGTCTCGAGCGCGGTCGTCGTGATCGCGCGCAGCTCGCGCATCTCGTCCGGCAGCACGTCCCGCGTGCCGCTGGGGATCGGGTGGATCGTCGGTGCGCCCGCGGGCGCCGCGCCGGTGGGGTCGGTCGTCGACACGACGGCCTCAGTGCGCGTGGACGCGCTGGCCGTCCTCGACGCGCTCGATGCGCGCCCCGAGCGCGCGCAGGCGCTCGTCGATCCGCTCGTAGCCGCGATCGATCTGGCGGACATTGCCGATCTCGGTCGTGCCGTCGGCGCACAGCGCCGCGATCAGCATCGCCATGCCGGCGCGGATGTCGGGCGACTCGAGCCGTTCCCCGCGCAGCCGGCGCGGGCCGACGACGAGCGCACGATGCGGGTCGCAGATCGTGATCGCGGCGCCCATCAACTGCAGCTTGTCGGTGAAGAAGAGGCGGTTCTCGAACATCTTCTCGTGGATGATGACCGACCCCTCTGACTGCGTGGCCAGCGCCAGCGCGATCGACGTCAGGTCGGCCGGGAAGGCCGGCCAGGGTCCGTCCTCGACCTTCGGCTGGTAGCCGCCGGCGTCGTTGTGGATCACGAGCTTCTGGTTGCCGGGCACGAACAGGTCGTCGCCGCGCAGCTCGCTCTGCAGTCCGAGGCGCGCGAACACGAGCCGCAGCATCCGCAGGTCCTCCGCGATCACGCCCTTGATCGTCAGCTCGCCGCCGGTCACGCCCGCGAGCGCCATGAACGAGCCGATCTCGATGTGGTCCGGTCCGACGGTGTGGTCGCAGCCGTGCAGCCGCTCGACGCCGTGGACGATCATCACGTTCGAGCCGATCCCGTCGATCTTCGCGCCCATGCACGTGAGCATCCGCGCGAGGTCCTGCACGTGCGGCTCAGAGGCAGCGTTGCGGATCGTGGTCGTGCCGGGCGCGAGCGCCGCGGCCATCAGCGCGTTCTCGGTCGCCATCACGGACGGCTCGTCCATCAGGAAGTCGCAGGCGGTCAGCCCGCCGGGCGCGGTCAGCAGAATGTCGCGGTCGTGCTCGATCGTCGCGCCCAGCGCCTTGAAGGCGTCGAGGTGGGGATCGAGGCGGCGACGGCCGATCACGTCGCCCCCGGGCGGCGGCATCAGCGCGCGGCCGTGACGCGCGAGCAGCGGGCCGGCGAGCAAGAAGGAGGCGCGGATCCGTTCGGCCAAGGCGCGGTCGACGTCGGTGGCGCCGATGCCGTCGGCGCGGATCGCGACGTCGTTCTCGCCGATCCAGTCCGCCCGCGCGCCGAGGTTCGCGATCAGCGCGATCATCGCCTCCACGTCGGCGATCCGCGGCACGTTGTGCACGACGACCTCGTCATCGGTCAGCAACGCCGACGCGAGGATCGGCAGCGCGCCGTTCTTGTTGCCGGCTGGGACGATCGTGCCTGACAGCGGCACGCCGCCTTGGATGACGAACTTCTCCATACGCGAGGGGTCGAGCGGGTCGGATGTACCCGGGGCGGGGTCGGTCTTTGCCCCCGGACGCTGAGCTAGGGTAACAGCCATGCATCGGGGTTTTCGCGCGGCGCGGCCGGGAACCTTCTTCGCGCGGGGGGCGAGCGCGTGACGTTGAAGGCCTACGGGCGGCTCCTCGAGCCGCCGGGGACGGCTCGGCTGACGCTGATGATGCTGCTGGCCCGCATCCCGATCGGGATCTTCGGGCTGGCGATCGTCCTGCTGGTGCGCGAGCATT
>DATHEP010000245.1:0-4150 GCA_035318525.1 Conexibacter sp. | reverse complement strand
CGTGACGAAGCAGCCGCGCACGCGCGGCTAGATGGGATCAACCATCTAGGCGGCCCGCTCGACCGTGTCAGGCGACTCGGCGTCGAACACGCGCCGTGGTGCGGGCGCGGGCGGCGACTCCTCGTCCCAGCGCGCCGAGGGCTCGCGTACGGGCTCCGGCTCCACGGCGGGGGCGGTCATCACGGGCGGCTGCAGATCCTCGGGCCGCAGTCCGGCGCCGCGCACCGCCTGGGCGAGCGTGCGGGCCGCGTCGCGCAGCTCGCCCTTGCTGTGCGTCGCCATCACGGCGAGTCGCAGGCGCGAGCCTCCGGCGGGAACGGTCGGCGGGCGTATGCCCTGGGCGAACACGCCCCCTTCGAGCGCGAGCTCGCAGGCCTTCATCGTCGTGGCGGCGTCCCCGAGCACGAGCGGGACGATCGGCGTGCGGTCCTCGTCGCCGAGCGCGAAGCCCTCCTGCGCGAGCGCCTCGCGCAGGACGCGCACGTTGCACTGGAGCTTCTCGACGCGGCGCGGCTCCTGTTCGAGCAGCGTCAGCGCCGCAAGCGCGCCGGCGATCGCCGGCGGCGGCGGTGCCGTGGAGAAGACGAACGAGCGGGCCGTGTTCGTCAGGTACTTCGCCATCCGCTGGTCGCAGGCGGCGTAGGCGCCGTAGGAGCCGAGCGCCTTGCCGAGCGTGCCGACGACCACGTCGACGCCATCCTCGACGCCGGCGGCGGCGACTGCGCCGCGCCCGCCCGGACCCATCGTGCCGGTGCCGTGCGCCTCGTCGACGACGAGCCGCACGTCGTGGCGCTCGGCGACCTCCGCCAGGTCGACGAGCGGTGCGACGTCGCCGTCCATCGAGAAGATGCCGTCGGTCACGATCAGCGCGCCGCGCCCGTTGGCCTCACGCAGTCCCCACTCGAGGTGCTCGACGTCGCCGTGCTCGTAGACGAAGACGTCGGCGCGCGAGAGGCGGCAGCCGTCGACGATCGACGCATGGTTCAGCTCGTCGGAGAAGATCACGTCGCCGCGCCGCGCGAGCGCCGAGATCACGCCGGCGTTCGCGAGATAGCCGGCGCCGAACAGCAGCGCCGCCTGGCGCCGCTCGAAGCTTGCGAGGCGCTCCTCGAGCCGACGATGGATCGTCATCGTGCCCGACACGAGCCGCGAGGCGCCGGCGCCGACGCCCCAGCGCATCGCCGCCTCGGCGGCCGCCTCGCGCACGCCCGGATGGTCGGCGAGGCCGAGGTAGTTGTTCGAGCAGAGGAGCAGGACGGGCTTGCCGTCGAGCACGACGCGCGGTCCCTGCGGACCGCTCACGAGGCGCGTCCGCCGGGCCAATCCCAACTGGTGCAGCTCGTCCAGCCGTGCCTCGATCTCGATCATCGCCGCGCTGCCGCCTCCCGTGTCGAACGTCCCTGTCCGGTGTTGGGCGCCCCGTCGGGGCGCGGCGGGATCACCCGCTTGCTCTCGAAGCGCAGCTGCGATGCGGGGTCCCAGAGTCTGATCTCGATCGTGTCCGACGGCGCGACCGTGTCGAGGTGCATCTCGACGACGTCGGGCGTCTCGCCGTCCAGCCAGCCGGAGCGGTTGTCCGGCCGCGGGTTGGCGCCGTTGTCGGACTGGCGAGCGACGTTGAGGCCGAGCTCCTCGAACATCGCGCGGTCCTGCTCGGGGGTGGTGCCGAGCGTCGTCAGGAAGTTGCCCATCATCACGCCGTTGATGCCGGCCTTGACCGCGAGCTGCTGCAGCTCGCCGATGTTCTCGACGCGCCCGCCGCAGAGGCGGAAGAGCGCGTCGGGCAGGATCAGGCGGAAGATCGCGATCCACTTGACGGCCTCGATCGGCTCCATGAAGTCGCGGTCGCCGAACTTCGTCCCCGGACGTGGGTTGAGCAGGTTGATCGGCACGCTCGTCGGGTCGATCTCGGCCAGCTGGAAGGCCATCTCGACGCGCTGCGCGCGCGACTCGCCGAGGTTGAGGATGCCGCCGACGCACGTCTCGAGGCCAGCCTCCTTGACCGCGTCGATCGTGCGCAGCCGGCCCTCGTAGCGGACCGTCGTCGAGACCTCCGGGTAGTAGGACTCGGCCGTCTCGACGTTGTGGTGCACGCGCTGGACGCCGGCTTCCTTCAAGGCCTTCGCGCGCGCCGCGGACATGTGGCCGATCGAGGCGCAGCGCTTCAGGTTCGTGTGCTCGGCGACGAGCCGCGTGCCCTCCAGCACCTTCTCGAAGTCGCGCTTGGAGAGGCCCTGGCCCTGCGTGACCATGCAGAAGCGGTGCGCCCCCGCCGCCTCGGCCGCCCGCGCGTGCTCGAGGATCTGCTCGGGCTCCATCATCGCGTGGAGCGGCGTGTCGGCCTCGGCGTAGCGCGACTGCGCGCAGAAGCCGCAGTCCTCCGCGCAGCCGCCCGACTTCGCGTTGACGAGCGAGCACATGTCGGTCGAGTCGTCGAAGCGCTCGACACGGGCCTTCCACGCACGCTCGATCAGCTCCTCGATCGCCGCACGTTCCTCGAGCTCGCCGAGGCGAAGCGCTTCCTCACGGGTGATCAGGGGCGGCATGGGGACGACAACCTCCGAGGCTGGATCGGGTCACGATAGGGCGGGCGCCGGACGGCGTCGGCACGACCTGAGAGGCCCCGAAGGGTGACACACCACCTATTGCCGAGCTCACCGTCCCCGCCATTCGGGGGAACGCTTCTCCCCGAACGCGCGCAGGCCCTCGCGCAGGTCGTCTGACTCGAACGCGGTGCGGCGGTCGGCGTCGAGCGCGGCGGTTGTGGCGGCGTCGAGCGCGCCGCCGGCCGCGACGAGCGCGCGGATGCCGGCCTTGTTGCCGCGCAGCGACAGCGGAGCGTTGGCGGCGATCTCGCTCGCCAGCGCGAGCGCTGCGTCGGGCAGCGCCTCTGCCTCGACGACCTCGTTCACGAGGCCCCAGCGCTCGGCGGTCGCGGCGTCGATGCGGCGGCCGGTGAGGAACAGCTCGCGCGTGCGCGCGGCGCCGATCGTCGTCAGGAAGCGGTTGAGCCCGGCGATCCCGTAGACAACGCCGAGCTTCGCCGGCGGCATGCCGAGCTGGACGGTGTCGGCGGCGATCCGCAGGTCGCACGCGATCGCGAGCTCCAGCCCGCCGCCGATCGTCGCGCCGTTGAGCGCGGCGAGCACGGGATAGGGGTAGGCCTCGATCGCCGCGAGCGCAGCGGGGAAGGGGTGGGCGCTCTCGGCGCCGTCGTCGTAGCCCTCGCGCAGCAGCTCCTCGATGTCGTAGCCGGCGCAGAACGCGCGGCCCTCGCCGGTCAGCACGACGCAGCGGGCATCGAGCCGGTCGAGCGTGTCCGTGAGCGCGGTGAGCAGCGCGCGGTCGAGCGCGCCTCGCTTCTCGGGGTTGGAGATCGTGAGCAGCGCGACGCCGGGCGCCGGCTGCTCGACGTGGACGACGCCGGCCACGACAGGCGCTACTCGAGCACGACGAGCGTGTCGCCCTCGGAGACCGCCTGGCCCTCCGCGCAGCGGATCTCCTTGACGGTCCCTGGATCCTCCGCCTCGACGGGCATCTCCATCTTCATCGACTCGAGGATGACGACCGTGTCGCCCTCGTCGACGGAGTCGCCGATCGCGACCTCGACTCTCCAGACGGTGCCGGTGATGTGGGCCTCGACGTCAGGCACGCTCGACCTCCAGGATTCGCTCTGCCAGGGAGAGGGCGCCGCAGCCGGGCCCGCGGAGCGCCACAATAGCCGCCGCTCCCGATGGCCCCCGCCACTGCTGTCATCGTCACCGCCCACAACGAGGCGGACCGCCTCCCGGCGACGCTCGTGGCGCTCGCGGCCGCGTTCCCGGGCGCACGCGTGCTCGTCGCCGACGACGGCTCGACCGACGGCAGCGCCGAGGTCGCGGCTGCCAACGGCGCCGAGGTCGTGCGCTCGGAGCGCAACGTCGGGAAGGGGGGAGCGGCGACGCTGGCGGCGCAACGGCTGCTGCCGCTCGCGTCGGAGCCCGAGCCGCCCGTCGTGCTGCTGTGCGACGGTGACCTCGCGACGAGTGCGGACGCGCTGGTCCAGCTGGTCGAGGAGGTGCGCGCGGGCCGCGCCGACCTCGCGGTCGCCGCCTTCGAGCGCCGTGTCGGCGGCGGCTTCGGCTGGGCGCTCGGCTTCGCGCACTGGGCG
>DATHEP010000244.1:0-6029 GCA_035318525.1 Conexibacter sp. | reverse complement strand
CGGCGCGGGCGATCAGGGCCTGTGTCTTGCGCTACACGGTCTTCCAGCTCGCGCCGCGTGTCGTCTGCTTGGGGCGGGGACGTCGAGGGGCGACGTGGGGTCGCTTGCCGTGCCTGTCTCATTGAGACCTCCAGCTGTCCGTGCTGTCGTGTCGCCAGAAGGCGAAGGAGCGGAGACGGCCGTTGCGGGCCGGCGAGGGGGACGTCGGCGCGCGCGCCGCCCCGCTCCTTCGCACTGGGGGGGAAGGTGAGGTCAGCGGTCATGGCGTCGGCGCCGACGAGCGCGAGGAGCCGCTTCACCGGAGCGGTCGCGCCGATGATCGCGAACGTCGCCGCGGTCGCGCGAGCCCGCGCATGAGCGGCGAGCAGGATGTGCGCTCCGCCTGCGTCCATGAAGGTCGTCCGGCCGAGGTCGAGCACCACGTGCGGGGCGTCTGTCTGCGCTTCGCGCAGGAGCTTTGTCAGATGCGGACCGGCCACGATGTCGATCTCGCCGATCGCCACCACGTGCTGGCAGTCGCCGGGAAGGGAACGACACTCGCAGCGAAACGGGGCATCGCCGCAATTGGGCACCGGACTCCTGAGGTCGCTGACGTTGAGGAGCTCGGAAGTCACGCGACGCTACACGGACCGGTGGGAGCGGCTGCACCCCGTCGCGGGTACCCTCCTGGGTGCAACATAGTGCTTCTTCCGCAATTTACGAAATTAAAGCAGTGCGATCGTCGGATGCCGCGCAGCGGTGCAAGCGCCAGAACCCCCGTGGCTTCGACGGAAGCGCAGCCTCCCACGGATAACCGACTTGGGCGCCCTCGCGCTCACGTGGCCTCGGTGCGGGCGTGCGCTGACGGCCGCTGACGTCGAGGGTCGTGTTTCTCGCTGGAACGGTCGATGGAGAGAGAGTGGCCGATCATTCGACCGTCGAGGACCCGAGCGCTCCGTCGGCGCCTCGCCATCCGTGGTGGCGCGTGACCGCCCGCGCTCGCCGGCACATGTTCAGCATCCGTGTCGCGCTCGCCCTCGCGGCAAGCGTGGTGTGCCTGCTGCTCGTGAGCGACACGTTCTTCGCGCACGCGATCTCGCGTGAGCTCGTGGAGCAGGACGCGCATTCGTACGAGGCGGACGCCCGCGCGTTGGAGCAGGCGTATGACGAGGGCTCGGATCCCGAGGACGCGCTGGACGACGTGCTCGACCTGGTCGACTCAATGAAGGACCGGCTCGGCGTCCTGTCGGCGAGGCTGATCGACGCCGACGGGCACGTCGTGAGCGGGCCGCGGGACTTCGCGTTGCAGGGGGATCGAGTGCCCAACCCGAAGTTCAAGGCGACGCTGCCCGACCGCGGCAGCTTCGCCGGCGGCACCCAGACCGAGCGCAGCGGAGATCGCCTCGAGTTCGTCGTGCCGCTCGTGCTCGCCGGCGACCGCTATGCGCTCGACATCAAGCAGACCACACGCGAGCTGGATGCGCAGGTCGGCGCGCTGCGCAACGAGACGCTTCTCTTCTCGCTGCTCGCCTTGCTGCTCGGCATGGGGCTGTTCTATGTGATCGGCGGGCGCTCGCTCGCGCGCCGTCACCGGACCGTCGTCCAGCGCGCCACGCGCGATCCGCTCACGGACCTCGGCAACCACCGCACGTTCCAAGAGGAGCTCGCCGAGGCGGTGGCGGATGCTGTTCGTCGTCGGGAGTCGCTCGCGCTGGCGCTCGTGGACCTCGACGACTTCAAGTTCGTCAACGACCGTCACGGGCACCGCCGGGGCGACGAGGTGCTCAGCGGGATGGCGCGTGTGCTCGAGCACGGTCGTCCCGCGGACCGGGCGTTCCGGATCGGCGGCGACGAGTTCGCGCTGTTGATGCCGGGCGCCGACGGCGAGCGCGCCCGCACGGGCGTCGGACGGCGTCTGGTCGCCACCCGGGACGGCGACGCCACCTCCTCCTTCACGGCCGGCATCGCCGTGCTGGCTGACGGTTCCGATGGCGATCCCGCCGTCCTCTGGGAGCAGGCCGACGCCGCGCTCTATGAGGGCAAGCGCGTCGGCGGAGGCGGCATCGTCGTCTTCGACGACGTCGCAGAGCTGATCTCGATCGTCACGCCGGCCAAGATCCTCGCATTGCGCTCGCTGCTGGAGGAGCCACGGCTCGAGACGGCGTTCCAGCCGATCTGGCAGCTCGAGGACAGTCACCTGCTCGGCCTCGAGGCGCTCTCGCGTCCCTGGTCCGGCTACGGCTTCGACGGACCTGCCGAGATGTTCGCCGTCGCGGAGAAGATCGGTCGTGCGCACGAGCTCGACGCGATCTGTCGCTCGGCCGCGCTGGCGCGAGCGCACGAGCTGCCCGAGGGGGCGCTCCTGTTCCTCAACATCAATCCGCAGTCGCTGGCGCACGACACGCTGCGCGGCGACCAGCTCGTGCGGGCGGTGAAGGCCGCGGGCCTCGACCCGGAGCAGGTCGTGCTGGAGATCACCGAGCGCTCGGATGCGCGGCTGGACCAGGTGGTCGCCGACGCCACGCGCCTGCGCAGCCTCGGCTTCGGTCTCGCGTTGGACGACGTCGGCGCGGGCAACGCGGGGCTGGAGATGCTGCGCGAGCTGCCGGTGGACTACGTCAAGATCGACCAGTCGGTGATCGTCGCCGCGCTCGGGGACACGCAGGCGCGGGCCGTGCTCGTGGCGATCATCGCCTACGCGCGTCGTGCCGACGCGTTCGTGATCGCCGAGGGGATCGAGTCGGAGGACATCCTCACGTTCGTCCGCACGGTCGACAGCCACGACATCATGCGCGACCCGCCGATCGACGGCGGGCAGGGCTTCCTGCTCGGCCGGCCGTCGCTCGATCCGGCGCAGATCGCTCCGTTGCCGCGCGCGCAGATCGAGCGTTAGGCAAGCTTCTCGATCGTGACGGAGCCGTTTGTGCTCGGCTGGGTGCCGCCGATCGGCACCGCGAGGTCGACCGCCGCGGCTGAGGTGTGGTTCCGGACGGTCAGCACGGCGCCGGCGGCGAACGTGGCGATGACCTGTCCGGCATTTTGCTGCGTGCCGGCGCCGGAGCCGTAGACCGTCCCCGGGACGAGGACCCCGTTTGCGAACAGCGCCATCTGACTCGGCTCGGTGCCCGAGATCGAGAACCGGACGCTGTAGATGCCAGAGGTGAGGAGCGTGATGCCGGCGGCTCTGGGTGCGTGTGTGATGCCGGAGGACAGGACGCCGTTCGAGTCGAAGATGACGTCGGCCTCCAGCTGCACCGTCTCGGCGCTGACGTTGTAGACGTAGGCGTACTCGGCCAGTCCGTTGACACCGGCCGGGCCCGCCGGACCCGTGTCACCTGGCGAACCGGCGGGACCTGCAGGGCCGGCCGGACCCGGGGGGCCGTCGGCGCCAGGTGGGCCGGCGACGCCGATGTCACCCGGGATGCCCTGCGGCCCGGGCGGCCCGATCAGTCCTGTCAGTCCCGTCAGTCCGGTCAGCCCCGTCAGTCCGGCTGGGCCGAGGGCCCCCGCGGCGCCGTCGCCTCCCCGGGCACCGCCGTCTCCCACCCGACCCGCCGGGCCGGGCGGCCCGGCTCGGCCGGGCGCCCCGGCTCGGCCTGTGGCTCCCCGCCTGCCCGCGGTCCCCCGTGCGCCCGCAATGCCGCGCGGACCCCGCGGGCCGCGCAGGCCATGGCGAACCGTCGGCTGGCGGGGGGCGCATCCTGACGCACGGGCGTCGACGTCGTCGGTGAACGCCGCCGCGACGCCGGTGAAGGCCGTCGGCTTGCAGGGCGGCGGAGGACCGGAGGGGATGGCTGCGGCTGCGGAGGCAGCCGGCATGAGCACGAGCAAGACGAGCGAGCTCGTCGCGAGGCGCACCAGCCGTCGGCATCGCGGACCGGACATGTCTGACCTGCCTTCCAGACTCCAGTTCCGGCGTGCGGTCCTCGAGTCCATCGGATGGCTGACGGCGGCGGTCAAGTGTCGGCTGGGACAGCCCTGATGGTCGAGGCCGGCAGGTGAGCACCGTCTCGAGTGGTATCGGCGGCGGCGACCCGTCGCATGACGCAGCTGGCGTCCCAAAGCGCCACGATCGTGTCGGGCGGCTCAAGGGATCGGGTCGCCTTGACGATGCAGCTCGTACACGAGAGCAGTCCCTCTCGACACGCGCACCCTCGTCGTGAGGCGGGTCCGCAAAGCCACGGGACTCCACCGGAGTTCGCCGGGCTACCGAAGGAGTGCCACCACCGATCGCCGCCCCGCCGGGCGGTTCGTGGCGACCAGGAAGTCGAAGGCCGCTCGCCATCAGGGAGGACATCATGTCCAGCCCCTTCCGCCGATCGCGTGTGCGCCGCGCCGCGATCGCCCTTGTCGCCGGCCTCATCTTCGCCGTCGTCCCGGCTGCCGCGCAGGCCGCACCCGTGGACCTCGCCACCGTCAGCCCCTTCGTGGTGCTCGGCGGTGCCACCGTCACGAACACCGGCCCATCGGTGCTGAACGGCGACCTCGGCGTATCTCCCGGCACGGCGCTCGTCGGCTTCGGGCTGCCGGCCGTCGTCAACGGCGCTACGCACGCCAACAACGCCGTCGCCGCGCAGGCACAGTCCGATCTCACGACCGCCTACGACGTCGCGGCTGGACAGCCGGTTGCGCCCGCCAACGACCTGACAGGCACCAACCTCGGTAACAGGACGCTGACGGCTGGCGCCTATCGCTTCACCTCGTCCGCCCAGCTGACGGGCAGACTGACGCTCAACGCCCAGGGCGACCCGAACGCGCAGTTCGTCTTCAAGATCGCCTCCGCGCTGACGACCGCATCGGCCAGCTCGGTTGCGCTGACCAACGGCGCCTCTGCCTGCAACGTCTACTGGCAGGTCGGCAGCTCCGCCACGCTCGGCACCACGACCGCGTTCCAAGGCAACCTGATGGCGCTCACGAGCATCTCGCTCAACAACGGCGCCACCGTGATCGGACGGATGCTCGCCCGCAACGGCCAGGTCAGCCTGATCAACAACGTCCTCAGCGCTCCGCAGTGCGGCACCGGCTCCGCCGGATCCGGACCGACGCCGAGAGGCCCGGGCGCGGGGAGCAGATCGCCGGGCTCCAGAAGCAGAACGCCTGGCTCGAGAACCGGCTCGCCCGGCTCGAGAAACGGCTCGCCGACCGCCGACCGCCCCCGGCTCGCCGGTCGCAACGGCAGCGCCGCGCTGCGGCGCGCGCCGGGCAGCGCGACGACACGGCGCACGCCCGGCGTGGCATGCACCGACGGGTTCCGCGCCACGGTGCGAGGCCATCTGATCTGGCGCGTCGTCTTCAAGCTCGACGGCAGACAGGTCAGCAGTCAGCGCAGCTCGCCGTTCCGCGTGTCCGTCGACGCGGTCCCCGGTCGGCACGTCGTCAGCGCGCGCATCTCGTTCAGAGACGCCACCCGCGCCATGACGCGGACGCTCCGCTACCGCGCCTGCGCCGCGGCGGTGCTCCAGCCGCGCCCGGGCCCGTCGGTGTTCACCGGGTGAACCGCGCCAGCCTCACGGCGCGTCCGCGACTCCCCGGCCCGCGCCGGGGGGTCGCGGTGCTGACGTCGGCGCTCGGCGTGGTCGCGGTCGGCCTCGGCTGCTGCACAGTTGCCTCGGCGAGCGCCGCCGGCGCGCGCGCGAGCGCGAGCGTCACCCGGCCGCTGGTCGTGCTGCTGCGCGACCACGTCGTCCAGGCCAAGCCGAGGGACCGGGCGCCGCACGTCGAGTCCGTCAGCGCGCTGCGGCCGCTGACGGGCGTGCGTACCGTCCTGCCGGTGCTCGGCCGCGCGAGCAGCCCCGGCGGGAAGCGCTGGGTGCGCGTGCGGCTGCCCGGGCGACCCAACGGGCACGCCGGCTGGATCGCCGCCCGTCAGACGCGGCGCGCGACCACCGGATGGCAGCTGGTGCTCGATCTCTCCGCTCGTCTCGTCACCGTCCACCGGGACGGTCGTGCCGCTCGTCGCTTCCGTGCGGTCGTGGGCGCGCCCTCTACGCCGACGCCGCGGGGCCGCTTCTTCGTCGAGGAGGCGCTCGCGCTCTCCGGGCAGGTCGGAG
>DATHEP010000243.1:0-9949 GCA_035318525.1 Conexibacter sp. | reverse complement strand
GCTCATCTGTCCGCCTGCTCCTGCGCGACGCGCGCGCACAACTGATCGATCAGCTCGCTGAGCGCCGTGCGCAGCCCGTCGAGACCGTCACGCTCGGCGACCAGACGAGCGTCGGAGCGCGCCACGATGACGATGTCCTGTCCCTCGGGCAGGCGCGCCGACTCCTGCTCGAACGCCTCGCGCAGCAGCCGCTTCACACGGTTGCGGTCGACCGCTCCGCCGACCTTGCGGGAGACGGACAGGCCGAGGCGCGGCTGGGCGGGCGGGTCCTCGCCTCTCGCGCGTGGGAACGCATGCAGCACGAGGACGCGGTTCGCGTGCGAGCGACCCTTGCGGAAGACCCGGTCGAACTCGGCGCTGCGGGACAGGCGCCCGCCCTTGCTCCGCCGGGCAGTGACGCCCGAGCGACCGCTCATCAGACGGTGAGGCGCTTCCGGCCCTTCGAACGGCGACGCTTGAGCGTCAGCCGACCCGCGCGCGTCTGCATGCGGGTGCGGAAGCCGTGGGTGCGGGCGCGCTTGCGCTTCTTGGGCTGGTAGGTGCGTTTCATGGCTCACTCACGATGCCGTCGGGAAGGGCCAGTATACGCGCGGAGCGTCTTTCGCTTCTCGCCCCTTCGTCGGGTGCTTGTGCACAACGTTCTCGACACGTTGTCGACACGCCTGCGTGACATTTTGCGCGAGCCCCGCGACCTTTTTCTCGCGATTTGCGCAGTCGCTCGCCGACGCAGGTCCAGGCAGCGGGGCCGGTCGCGGAGCCGCTGCTATATTCGCCGCCCCGCCGGGGCCATCCGGCCCCTCCATCCCCCCGCCACACCTCCCGACGAGGAGCCGGTCGACGACGCCTGTGCACTCTGCGCTCGAGCACACCTGGTCCCAGATCCAAGCCGAGCTGCGGCGCACCGTCACCGACTCGACGTACCACCTCTGGCTCGCCCCGCTGCGGGCCCGCGCGCACGAGGGCGATCGCCTGCTCGTCGGCGCCCCGGAGGAGATCCGCACGTGGGTGGCGGACCGCTTCGCCCGCGTGCTGCGTGATGCCGCCGCCAAGGTCCTCGGCGACGCCGTCACGGTCTCGATCGTGCCGCTGGAGGCGCCGCTCTCTCCTCCGGCGGGCGCCACGGCGTCGCCGCTGCGCCCGTCGGGCACCGCGGGCACGCGTCCGGCGCCCGACTGCTTCAACCCGAAGTACACCTTCGACCAGTTCGTGATCGGCGACGGCAACCGCCTCGCGCACGCCGCGTCGCTGGCCGTCGCGGAACTGCCCGGCCAGGCCTACAACCCGTTGTTCCTCTACGGCCCGCCCGGTCTCGGCAAGACCCACCTGCTGCACGCGATCGCCAACTACGTCGAGGAATACGGCGCCGGGCTCAGCGTCCGTTACACGACGCTCGAGGCCTTCACCGGTGAGTTCGTGGGTGCGCTCAAGTCGAGCTCCATCGAGCAGTTCAAGCGCCGCTACCGGGACACCGACATCCTGCTGATCGACGACGTCCAGTTCCTCGAAGGAAAGGCCAAGATCGAGGAGGAGTTCTTCCACACCTTCAACGCGCTCTACGAGACGGGCAGCCAGCTCGTCGTGACGTGCGACCGCATGCCCGGGGACATGGGCGCGCTCGCCGAGCGCCTGCGCGAGCGCTTCGAGTCCGGCCTCGTCGCCGACCTGCGGCCGCCCGACCTCGCCACGCGCATGACGATCCTGCGCAAGCGCGTGCAGCACGATCGGGTCGACCTCGGCGACCCCGACGCGATCGTGCCGATCGCCGAACGGATCACGACGAACGTGCGGGCGCTCCAGGGCGCGCTCATCCGCGTGGTCGCGTTCCACTCGCTCACGGGCCGTCCGATCGACCGTCCGCTCGTCACGCACGTGCTCGACGGCCTGTATCCCGACGGACCGCCGTCCACCCCGCGAACCGTCGAGGAGATCCAGGCGGCGACCTGCGAGCGGCTCGGGATCTCGCCGGAGGCGCTCACCTCGCCCGACCGCAGCGCGCGCATCGCATGGGCGCGGCAAGTCGCGATGTACCTGTCCCGCGAGCTCACCGACGCCACGCTTCCCGCGATCGGCAAGGCCTTCGGCGGCCGCAATCACACCACGGTCCTGCACGCCTGCCGCCGCGCGACCGAACGCATCGCGAAGGACGCCGAGGCGCACGAGCTCGTGCGCAGCCTCACAGCGGCCCTCCAGCACCCGGGTGCCGACCGCTCCGCCTGAGAGACTTCCTACGCTCGTGTCAACAGCCCCTGTGCGCAGATCCTCCCCGCACCGCCGCGGCTTTCGCGGGCTTGTCGACATGTCGACCTCCCCTACGACAACAAAGCTCTCCATCTCGAGGTTCTCATCGTGAAGTTGTCAGCCGCCCGCGAGGAGCTGCTCGCGCAGTTGCAGACCGTGAGCCGCGTCGCCTCGACCCGCGGCGCGATCCAAGCGCTCTCGGGAGTACAGATCGTCGCTGGCTCGACTGGGGTCGAGCTGCGTGCGACGGACATGGAGGTCGGGCTGCGCGTTCCGCTCCCGGCCCAGGTCGAGCGCGAGGGCTCGATCGTGCTGCCCGCGCGGCTCCTCGTCGACGTCGTGCGCTCGCTGTCCGGCCCGACGGTGACGCTCGAGCTGCGCTCCGCCGAGCAGGACGTGGAGCTCGTGGCCGGCAATGCGACCTTCCACATCCGCACGCTGCGCGGCGAGGACTTCCCCCCCTTCCCGGAGCCTGACGCCGAGGGCGCCGTCCGCGTGCCGGCGAAGGCGTTCGTCGAGACGGTGCTCAAGGTCGCGAACAGCGCCTCGCGCGACGAGACGCGGCCTGTCCTGACGGGGATCCTCGTGTCGGCATCCGAGCGCGAGCTGCGCATGGTCGCGACCGACTCCTACCGTCTGAGCGTCAAGGAGACCCAGCTCGAGCAGCCGCTGCAGCAAGGCTTCGAGGCGAACGTCCCGGCTCGCGCGCTGCAGGAGCTGGCGCGGCTCGTGCAGCAACTCGACGACGAGGAGCTGACCGTCGCCGTGCGCCAGAACCAGATCCTCTTCGCGATCGCCGGCGTCGCGCTCTCATCCCGGCTGATCGAGGGCCAGTTCCCCAACTACCGCCAGCTCCTGCCGGAGACGTACGAGCACGAGCTGACGGTGGCCGGCGGCGAGGTGACGGACGTCGTGCGCCGCATCAGCCTGCTCGCGCAGAAGAACGCGCCGCTGCGGCTCTCCTTCCAGCCCGGCGAGCTGGTGGTGTCGTCCCAGACCCCGGACATCGGCGAAGCACGCGAGTCGCTGCCGGTCGCATTCCAGGGCGAGCCCTTCGAGATCGGCTTCAACCCGGAGTTCCTGCGCGACGGACTCGAGGGCGTGGAGTCCGGCGATGTCGTCCTGAAGCTCATCAGCCCGCTGCGCCCGGGCCTGATCCAGGCCGCGGACGACGCCGGCTTCCTCTACCTCATCATGCCGATCCGGCTGAACGTGTAGGCGGCGCGGGATGCGGATCGTGCGCCTCGCGATGCGCAACTTCCGCAGCTACGCCGCCGCGGACGTCGAGCTCGGCCCCGGCGTCACGGTCGTCACCGGCCGCAACGGCGCCGGCAAGACGAACCTGCTCGACGCGCTCTACTTCGGCTGCACCGGGCGCTCCGCGCGGACGACGAACGAGCGCGAGCTGGTGCGCTTCGGCGAGCAGGTCGTGCGCGTCGAGGTGACGACGGAGGCGCCCGACGGCCGACACGAGCTGAGCGTCGGCTTCTCGCCGGGCGAGCCGAAGCGCATGAGCGCCGACGGCGTGCGCGTCGAGCGCCTGCTCGACGTCGCCGGTCGGCCGCTCGTGAGCGTCTTCCTGCCCGAACGGCTGGAGCTCGTGAAAGGGACGCCGTCGCTGCGGCGAGCCCACATGGACCAGCTCGTGACGGCGCTGTGGCCGTCGCGCGTCGCGGCGCGGCGCGCCTATGCGCAGGCACTCGCCCAGCGAAACGCGCTGCTCACGCGGATCCGCGCCGGAGCCGGAGCGGCATCCTCGCTGTCGGCCTGGGACCGCGAGCTGGCGCGCCATGGGATCGCCCTCATGAGCGACCGAGCCGACGCGATCGCCGCGGTGGCGGAGCATTTCGCCGCGCGCGCGGAGGAGCTTGGCCTCGACGGGGATCCGGCCGTCGCGTACCGGCCGCGCTCGCGCGCGGAGGATGCCGCCGCGCTCGCCGCGGAGCTGGCGGAGCGCCACGGGCAGGACCTCGAGCGCGGCTTCAGCGGCCACGGGCCCCACCGCGACGAGCTCGCGTTGACGCGCGAGGGGCGCGAGCTGCGCGCCTACGGCTCGCAGGGTCAGCAGCGTCTCGGCCTGCTGGCGCTGCTGCTGGCCGAGCGCGAGGCGATCGCGGCGACACGCGAGGCGACGCCGGTGATGCTGCTCGACGACGTCATGAGCGAGCTCGACCGCGAGCGCCGCGCGCGGCTCGTCGGCCTGCTGCGCGGCCACGGCCAGAGCGTCATCACGACGACCGACCTCGAGCACGTCCCCGGCGCGAGCGAGCCGGACGTGACGCGCCTGGCCGTCGCCGAGGGGACCGTGCTGGCGCAGGCAGCGGCCGCGTGAGCCGCCGGGCGCCGCGGCCGCTCGCAAGCGCGATCGAGCCGTTGCAGAAAGCGCTCGCGCCGGCCACGCTGTTGGCCGAGCTGCAGCGCATCTGGCCGGAGGTCGCGGGTGCCGCGATCGCGCGCGAGGCGGCCCCGGTGAGCGAGCGCGGGGGGGTCGTGACGATCGCCTGCTCGGCCTCCGTATGGGCGCAGGAGCTGGACTTGATGGCGCCGTTGCTGATCGAGCGGCTCAACGCCGCCGTGCGCGCCGGCGAGGTCAGACGGCTGCGCTGCGTCACCGGGCCGCGCGAGCGCGCATGATCAAGGCCGATTTTTCCTGGATTTTGCAGGACTTTCTGCCGATCAGCAAGGGCCGTTCGAGGACCCCCTTGTGCTATCCTTGTGCACATAAGCCTTCGACGCCCCGGCGCGCCTTCCCCAGGCGCGACGCCGGGGCGTTGCAACGTCATCGGAGGACCGTTGGCCAGCGACAGACCCTCGGCTGACAAGCCGAACCGTTCGTACGACGCCCAGGACATCACTGTCCTTGAGGGCCTCGAGGCGGTACGCAAGCGGCCTGGCATGTACATCGGCTCGACCGGCGTGCGCGGCCTCCATCACCTCGTCTACGAGGTCGTCGACAACTCGGTCGACGAGGCGCTCGCCGGTCACTGCTCGAGCGTCGCGGTCACAATCCATCCGGACAACTCGATCACTGTCGTCGACGACGGTCGCGGCATCCCCGTCGCGATCATGGAGAAGGAGCAGAAGCCGGCCGTCGAGGTCGTCCTCACCGTCCTCCACGCCGGCGGCAAGTTCGGCGACGGCGGCGGCTACAAGGTCTCCGGCGGCCTTCACGGCGTCGGCGTCTCCGTCGTCAACGCGCTGTCGGAGTCACTGCACGTCGAGGTCCGCCGCGACGGCTTCACGTTCACCCAGGACTACGCCCGCGGCAAGCCCCAGGGCTCGCTCGAGAGAGGCGCGGCGACGAGAGAGACGGGCACCTCGATCAGATTCCTCGCGGACGACGAGGTCATGGAGACGCTCGACTTCGAGTTCGCCGTGCTCGAGGAGCGCCTGCGCGAGACCGCCTTCCTGACGCGCGGCCTCGCGATCTCGCTGACCGACGAGCGCGGCGAGGGCAGACACGTCGCGTTCCAGTACGAAGGCGGCATCGAGGACTTCGTCCGCTACCTCAACGAGAACAAGGACCCCGTCCAGAGAAAGATCGTCTTCTTCTCGGGCGACAGCGACGAGGGCGCCGTCGAGGTCGCGATGCAGTGGAACGCCTCCTACCAGGAGTCGGTCTTCTCGTTCGCGAACAACATCAACACGCACGAGGGCGGCTCCCACCTCTCGGGCTTCCGCTCCGCGCTCACGCGCACGCTCAACAAGTACGCGCGTGAGAAGGGCATGCTGAAGGAGAAGGACGACAACCTCGCCGGCGAGGACGTGCGCGAGGGGCTCACCGCCGTCATCTCGGCGAAGCTCGCGGACCCCCAGTTCGAGGGGCAGACGAAGACGAAGCTCGGCAACCCCGGGATGCAGGGCTTCGTCGAGTCGATCGTCAACCAGGGCCTCGCCGAGTTCCTCGAGGAGAACCCGCAGGACGCGCGCTCGGTGATCATGAAGGCGGTCTCGGCCGCGCAGGCGCGCAACGCGGCGCGCAAGGCGCGCGACCTGACGCGCCGAAAGTCAGCGCTCGAGAACTCGCGCCTGCCCGGCAAGCTGGCCGACTGCTCGGTCAAGGACCCAGCGCTGTCGGAGATCTTCATCGTCGAGGGCGACTCCGCCGGCGGCTCGGCGAAGCAGGGCCGCGACCGCTCGACGCAGGCGGTGCTCCCGCTGCGCGGCAAGATCCTCAACGTCGAGCGCGCGCGCATCGACAAGGTGCTCGCGAACAACGAGATCCAGGCGCTGATCACGGCGATCGGGACGGGCGTGCGCGACGAGTTCGACATCGAGAAGGCGCGCTACCACAAGATCATCCTGATGACGGACGCCGACGTCGACGGCGCCCACATCCGCACGCTCGCGCTGACGCTGATCTTCCGCGAGATGCAGGAGCTGATCGAGGCCGGCTACATCTACATCGCGAAGCCGCCGCTCTACCGGCTGAAGGCCGGCAAGAGCGAGCGCTACATCGAGAGAGACTCGGAGCTGGAGGAGATCCTGCTGTCGGACAAGCTCGAGCGCTTCGAGGTGCGCGACCGTTCCGGGAACGTCCAGCCGAGACTGACGGAGGCGCGCTGGAAGAGATACACGCGCCTGCTCAAGCAGTACGCCGGCTGGGCCTCGGCGCTGCGGGCGATGTCGCGCCACGACTTCGTCGACTTCCTCGAGGAGGCCGGGATCCTGGAGGAGGCCGTCACCGACGAGTCGGCGCTGATCGGGCTGCTGAAGCGGCCGACCGCCGACGGTGCGCCGTACGCGGTCGAGCTCACGTCCGAGGACGCCGATGAGCTCGTGGTGCGCTCGGTCGAGGCGAAGACGGGTCACGCGCGCGTCCGCCACGTCCGCCGCGCCCTCTTGCAGGCGAACGAGTACCGCCAACTGATCCGCGTCTACGAGCAGCTCGTGCAGACGGTCGGCACGCCGCCGTTCACCGTGAGACTGGGCGATCACGGCGACGAGGCGCTGTCGTTCGAGCAGTTGCGCACAGTTGTGATGGACCTCGCCGGCCGCGGCGCGAGAATCAACCGCTTCAAGGGCCTTGGCGAGATGAACCCGGAGCAGCTGCGGGAGACGACGATGGACCCCGCGACCCGAACGCTCGCCCGCGTGACGATGGAGGACGCGACCGCCGCCGACCGCGTGTTCTCGATGCTGATGGGCGACCAGGTCGAGCCGCGGCGCGACTTCATCGAGGAGAACGCCCGCCTCGTCACGAATTTGGATGTGTGATTAAGTGAGCGCTACAGATCAATTGGGCGGCGGCAACATCGAGCCGCGTGCGCTCGAGGAGGAGATGCGCTCCGCGTATCTCGACTACGCGATGTCGGTCATCGTCGGGCGCGCGCTGCCCGACGTGCGCGACGGCCTGAAGCCCGTCCACCGCCGTGTCCTGTTCGCGATGAACGAGGCCGGCCTGCAGCCGAACCGACCGCGCGCGAAGTCCTCGCGCATCGTCGGCGACACGATGGGCAAGTACCACCCGCACGGCGACTCGTCGATCTACGACACGCTCGTGCGCATGGCGCAGGACTTCTCGATGCGTCACCCGCTCGTCGACGGGCAGGGCAACTTCGGCTCCGTCGACGACGACCCCGCGGCCGCCATGCGCTACACGGAGGCCCGCCTCGCACGCATCGCGACGGAGATGCTGCGCGACATCGACTCCGACACGGTCGACTTCGGGCCCAACTACGACGGGCAGAACCAGGAGCCGCTGGTGCTCCCGGCGCGCTTCCCGAACCTGCTCGTCAACGGCTCGGCCGGCATCGCCGTCGGCATGGCGACGAACATCCCGCCGCACTCGCTGCGCGAGGCCGTCTCCGCGACGATCGCCTATATCGACGACCCGGAGATCTCGGTCGAGACGCTGATGCGGCACATGCCGGGCCCGGACTTCCCGACCGGCGGCATCATCCTCGGCACGAAGGGCATCCGCGACGCCTACGAGACGGGGCGCGGCAAGGTGCGGGTGCAGGCGAGAGCGCACATCGAGCCGCTGTCGCAGGGCAAGGAGGCGATCATCGTCACCGAGCTGCCCTACCAGGTGAAGAAGGGCGGCGAGGGCGGCCTGATCCAGAAGATCGCCGACCTCGTCCACGACAAGAAGATCCCCGAGATCAGCGACCTGCGCGACGAGTCGGACCGCCGCGGGATGCGGCTCGTGATCGAGCTGAAGCGCGACGCGATCCCGAAGGTCGTGCTCAACAAGCTCTACAAGCACACGTCGATGCAGACGACGTTCGGCGTGAACATGGTCGCGCTCGTCGACAACGTGCCGAAGACGCTCTCGCTGCGCGACGTGATCGGCCGCTACGTCGACCACCAGCGCGAGGTGATCGTCCGCCGCACGAAGTACGAGCTGCGCAACGCAGAGGACCGCGCGCACATCCTCGAGGGCCTGCTGATCGCGCTCGCAAACCTCGACGAGGTCATCGCGACGATCCGCAGATCGCCCGACCGCGAGACGGCGCGCGTCAACCTCGTCAACAAGTTCGAGCTGTCAGAGCGCCAGGCCGAGGCGATCCTGCAGATGACGCTCGGCCGCCTGACGGCGCTCGAGGTCGACAAGATCAGACAGGAGCACCAGGACATCGTCGAGCGGATCGCCGAGCTGCGCGCGATCCTCGGCGACGAGGCGCGCGTGATGGCGATCATCCGCGAGGAGCTGCAGGAGATCTCCGACGCCTACGGCGACGAGCGCCGCACGCAGATCTCGCACGCCGAGGGCGAGATCGACATCGAGGATCTGATCGCCGACCAGCAGATGGTCATCACGATCACGCAGACCGGCTACATCAAGTCGCTGCCGTTGGCGACCTACCGCCAGCAGCGCCGCGGCGGCGTCGGCGTGACCGGGATGGACATGAAGGACGGCGACTTCATCGAGCACCTGTTCGTGACCTCGACGCACGACTTCCTGCTGTTCTTCACGAACCGCGGCAAGGTCTACCGGCTGAAGGTCTACGAGCTGCCCGAGGCTCAGCGCACCGCGAAGGGCCGCGCGCTCGTGAACCTGCTGCCGCTGCGCGAGGGCGAGCGCGTGCAGTCGGTCCTCTCAACCCGAGACTTCTCTGAGTCCCCGTACCTGCTGTTCGCGACGCGCAACGGCACCGTCAAGAAGACCGAGCTGCTCAGATACAACACGCCGATCAGAGCCGACGGGATCATCGCGATCTCGATCAGAGACGACGACGAGCTGGTCGCCGTGCGCCGCGTCGAGCAGGGCGACGAGGTGATCATCGTCTCGCGCGCCGGCCTCACCGTCCGCTTCAGCGAGGAGGACGCCCGCGCGATGGGCCGCGACACGAGCGGCGTGCGCGGCATGGACGTCGGCCCCGGCGAGGTGATCGCGATGGACATCGCGCGCGACGATCAGGATCTGCTCGTCGTAACCGAGAACGGCTACGGCAAGCGCACGAGAATCGACCAGTACCGCAAGACCTCGCGCGGCGCCAAGGGCGTCAGAACGATCAAGCTGACCGAGGCGAAGGGCGGCCTCGCCGGAGCGCTCGTCGTGCGCGAGCACCAGGAGCTCGTCTTCATCTCGCAGTCCGGCATGGTCCAGCGCACCGGTGCGCGCGGAATCTCGCAGCAGGGCCGCGCCGCGACCGGCGTGCGCGTGATGAACGTGCGCGACGACGACTGCGTGCGCGCGATCGCGCTCGTCGTGGAGTCGGAGGCCGACAACGGCGGCGAGGAGCTGGCGCTGGAGGGCGTCGATCTG
>DATHEP010000242.1:0-6793 GCA_035318525.1 Conexibacter sp. | reverse complement strand
TCGACGCCGCGCTGCTCGCGAACGGAGCCGATGTGACGCCCGTGCTGCTGACGATCGGCTTCCTCGTGACGATGAACCTGATCGTGCTCGTCTTCAACCTGATCCCCGCCTACCCGCTCGACGGCGGGCGGATCGTGCGCGCGCTCGTGTGGCGCGCCACGGGCGATCGCAGCCGCGGCACGCGCGTGGCGGCGCGCCTCGGCCAGGCCTTCTCGATCGTGCTGATCGGCGGCGGGCTGTGGATCACGATCGGGCTCGCGAGCCTGATCGGGCTCTGGTTCGTGTTCGTCGGGCTGATGATCGGGGGCGCGTCGCGCGCACTGCTCGCGCAGACCGCGCTGACCGAGCAGCTCGAGGACGTGCGCATCGCCGACATCATGGACGCCGACCCCGTGAGCGTCCCGGAGGAGCTGCCGGCGGCGCAGGCGCTCGACGAGTTCTTCCTGCGCTACCGCTGGCCGTGGTTCCCGGTCGTCGACGCGGCCGGGCGCTTCGTCGGCGTGCTGCGCGAGCAGGGTGCGCGCGACGCGGTCGAGGGCGGCCGGCCGGTGCAGCTCGTGCGCGAGCTGATGGAGGCCGACGAGGCCGGGCGCTGGCGGATCGGCGAGGACCAGACGCTGCGCGCGCTGCTCGACGCCGACGGCCTGCGCACGCTCGGTGCGATGATGGTGCTCGACGGCGGCGGCGTGCTGCGCGGCGTCGTCACGCTGGGGCGCCTGCGGCGGGCGCTGCGGGCGGCCGTCGGCAGCGGGCGGCCGTGAGCGCCGCCGGCCGACCGGTGCTCTAGGATCCGCGCCCGCATGGCCTCGCCGCTCCGAACCACCGCCGACACGCTGCGCAGCTCGGCCAAGGCCGCCGTCGTCCGCAGCGGGCACGAGGAGCAGGCGCGCACACTGCTCGGGCGCGTGCGCGAGGCGCGCTCGGCGTTCGACCCGGTGTCGCGCCGGACGCTGCGCGACGAGCACGAACCAGATGCCGAGCAGGCTCGCGAGCCCGATCGTCATCCACAGCCCGCCGCCGATCAGCAGGACCGCGAAGCCCTGCCCGAGGCGTGACGCGACGCGCGTGCCGCGGTTGCGGTCGCCGGTGACTCGCCACACGACGCCGCGCACGACGCGCCCGCCGTCGAGCGGATAGGCGGGGATCAGGTTGAAGACGAGCACGATCACGTTCATCGTCACGAGGAAGCCGATCGTCAGCAGCACGGGCGTCACATCGGCTCCGTTCGCGAGCAGCGCGGCGTCGACGAAGCGGTCCGGCCCGACGAGCGCGAGGCCGGCCAGCACGCTCGCGACGACGATCGCGAGCGTCGCCGCCGGTCCCGCGAGCGCGACCTCGAGCTCCTCCTGCGGCGTCGCGCTCTCGCGGCTCATCAGCGCGAAGCCGCCGAGCGGCGAGATCGTGATGCCGGCGACCTCGATCCCGTGCCGCCGCGCGGCGAGCGCGTGGCCGAGCTCGTGCACGACGATCGAGGCGAACAGCAGCAGTGCGCTCGCGACCGCGGTCAGGTACGCGGTCGTGTCGGAGCTGCCGAGCGTGTCCCGGAAGGAGCCGGACAGCCAGAAGATGACGAGGAACAGGACGACGAACCAGCTGAGGTCGACGCCGACGCGGATGACGAGGATGCGCGCCAGCTGGATCGATCCGGGGCGCCCGAACATGCTGGAATGGTGGCACAGGGCGGCGGCCGGCCATCGCGGCGCTCGTCCATCCGCCCATCCACCCGACGAGGATCCTCCATGAGCGACGCCCTGACGGAGTTGCGCGAGCGACTCGCCGAGATCGCCGACCTGTCCGCGGCCGGCGGGCTGCTCGGCTGGGACCAGCAGACGATGATGCCCGAGCGCGCCGCCGCCCAACGCGCCGAGCAGCTCGGCACGGTGGGCAAGATCGTCCACGAGCGCTTCACCGACGCCGCGATCGGGCGGCTGCTGGACGAGGCCCGCCCCGAGCCGGATTCGGTCGACGAGGCGCTCGTGCGCGTGACGCGGCGCGACTGGGAGAAGGCGCGGCGCGTGCCGTCTGACCTCGCGGCCGAGTTGGCGCGTGCGGGGGCACTCGGCCACGCCGCCTGGCTCGACGCGCGCGGGCGCTCGGACTTCGCCGCCTTCCTGCCGGCGCTGCAGCGCAACGTCGAGCTGAAGCTGCGCTACGTCGACTGCTTCGAGGGCTACGAGGACCCGTACGACGTGCTGCTCGACGACTACGAGGAGGGCATGACGAGCGCCGAGGTCGACGCGCTGTTCGCCGAGCTGCGGGCCGCGCTGGTGCCGCTGATCGCGGCGATCGCCGAGCGCGCGGACGCGGTCGACGACGCCTGCCTGCACGGCGACTTCCCGGTTGCACGCCAGCGCGAGCTGGTCGGCGGCGTGCTGCGTCAGATGGGCTGGACGGCCGCCGGCTGGCGGTTGGACGACGCGGCGCACCCGTTCGCGACGAGCTTCGGCCCCAGCGACGTGCGGCTGACGACGCGCTACGACCCGGCGTATGTGGGCACGGCGCTGTACGGCGCGATCCACGAGTTCGGGCACGGCTTGTACGAGTCGCAGGTCGACTCCGCGCTCGCCCGCGGCCCTCTGGGCGAGGGGGTCTCCCTGGGCGTGCACGAGTCGCAGAGCCGTCTGTGGGAGAACGTCGTGGCGCGCGGGCGCCCGTTCGCCGGCTGGCTGCACGGGCGCCTGACAGAGGCGTTCCCGGAGCGGCTGGGGAGCGTCGACGCCGACGGCTTCTACCGTGCGGTCAACAGAGTCCAGCCGTCGCTGATCCGCGTCGAGGCCGACGAGGCGACGTACGGGCTGCACATCATCCTGCGCTTCGAGCTGGAGCGGGCGATGATCGCGAGATCGGTCGCGCTGGAGGATCTGCCGGAGGCGTGGAACGCGCGGATGCGCGAGTACCTCGGCGTCGAGGTCCCGGACGACGCGCGCGGCGTGCTGCAGGACGTCCACTGGTCCGGCGGCGACATCGGCTACTTCGCCACCTACGCGCTCGGCAACCTGATCGCCGCGCAGCTGTGGGAGCGGGCGCAGGCGGACCTGCCGGGGCTCGACGACGCCTTGGCGGCCGGCGACGGCGCCCCGCTGCGCGACTGGCTGCGCGAGCACGTCCACCGCTGGGGCCGCCGCCTGCCTCCGCGCGAGCTGGTGAAGCGCGCGACGGGGGATCCGATCCGCGTGGAGCCGTTCGTGGCGTACCTGAGAGGGAAGCTGGGCGGGGTGTACGGGCTGTAGGGCGCGCCGCGCCCGTGCGCTCCGCTCGGCGCGTGGCTGGCGTCGCGCGGCGTGCGCTGCTCGGCTGGGGAGGGGGGCGAGCAGCCGGGTTCGCGCCCCGGCGTTTGCGGCGCCTCACGGTCCGCGCTCCCCGGCCCGATCGGATCCCCCGCTCCCGCGGGTCCCACCCCCGGTTCCGGATGCACCGGATCTAAGAATGTACGTCTGTGCACCCATAGGGTGCATAAACGGGCAGTCATCGGCGGGTGGGTGCCGGCACGAGCGCCGGAAGAGTGCGCGGACGATGGAGCAACTGCAACCGCCCCCCTCCCCAGCCGACCGCGGGCGCGTCGCGCCCGGCGGACGCGTGAGCGGAGCGCGGACGGAGCGGCGAGCAGACGCTTCCGCTCAGACCAACGGCCGATTCCGCTCCACGATCGCGCCGAAGTCGAGCCCCGGCGGGAGGGTGCCGAAGACGTGGCCGGCGTCGCCGGCGAGCCGCGAGGCGCAGAAGGCGTCGGCGACCTCGCGGGGAGCGAAGCGAACGACCAAGGAGCCCTGCAGCGCCAGCGCCATCAGCTCGACGACCCGGCGCGCTCGCAGCTCGAGGTCGGCGCCGTCCGCCAGCTCGGCGCGCAGCCGCTCGACGTGCGCGTCGAGGCGCGGATCGGCGCCGGCCGACTCGTCCAGCTCGGTCAGCAGCGCCGCGCCCGCCTCCGGCTCGCGCATCAGCGCGCGCAGGACGTCGAGGCACATCACGTTGCCGGAGCCCTCCCAGACCGAGTTCAGCGGCGCCTCGCGGTAGAGCCGCGGCATGCCGGACTCCTCGACGTAGCCGTTGCCGCCGAGCACCTCGACCGCCTCCGCCGTCATCGGCGGGGTGCGCTTGCAGACCCAGTACTTCAGGACCGCGGTGGCGATCCGCTTGAACGCCTGGGCGCCGGCGTCGCCGGCTCCCGCCTCGTCGTAGGCCCGCGCGAGGCGCATCGCCGACAGCGTCGCCGCCTCCGACTCGACGCACAGGTCGGCGAGCACGTTCGCCATCAGCGGCTGCTCGATCAGCAGCTTGCCGAACGCACTGCGGTAGGCGGCGTGGTGGGTCGCGAGCGAGACGGCCCAGCGCATCGTCGCCGCCGATCCCACGACGCAGTCGAGCCGCGTGTGGTTGACCATCTCGATGATCGTCGGCACGCCGCGCCCCGGCTCGCCGATGAGCTGGGCCCACGCGCCGCGGAACTCGATCTCCGACGACGCGTTCGAACGGTTTCCGAGCTTGTCCTTGAGCCGCTGCAGCGCGAACGCGTTGCGCTCGCCGTCCGGGCGCCAGCGCGGCATCGCCAAGCAGGAGATCCCCTCGCCCTCGACCTGCGCGAGCACGAGGAAGAGGTCGCACATCGGCGCGGAGGTGAACCACTTGTGTCCGGTCAGCTCGTACTCGGCCCCCGGACCGCCGCCGTTCAGCGGCGTCGCGACCGTCGTGTTGGCGCGCACGTCTGAGCCGCCCTGCTTCTCGGTCATGCCCATGCCGCAGAGCGCGCCGGCCTTCTCGTCGGCCGGCACGTCGCGCTGGTCGTAGCGCGCGGAGGTCAGCCGCGGCTCCCACGTCGCCAGCACGTCCGGCTGGGCGCGCAGCGCCGGCACGCCCGCGAACGTCATCGTGATCGGGCAGCCGTGGCCCGCCTCGACCTGCGAGAGCGTCAGCGTGCGCGCGATGCGGGCCGCGTGCGCGCCCGGCCGGTCGGTCCGCCACGGCAGCGCGTGCAGCTCGTGCTCGACCGCGGTGCGCATGAGCGCGTGCCACGCAGGGTGGAAGTCGACCTGGTCGACGCGGTTGCCGAAGCGGTCGTGCGTCTTGAGTCTCGGCGGGTGCTCGTTGGCCTCGAAGCCCCAGCGGATCGCCTCGCCGCCGGCAATCGCGCCCACCGCAGCCGCCTCGTCATGGCCCCAGCCGGCCCCCTCGCGTTCGAGCGCCTCGACCAGCGGGCGGTTCTGCTCGAACAGGTTCAGCCCCTCCAGCGGAGGCGGCTGGTTCGTGACGACGTGCGTCGCCCGCGATCCGCCGAGCGGGGTGACTGCCATGAAAGCAGTCAACCACTATCTCGCGCCGCGAGCGGCACGCTCGCGACGCGATATCCGCGTGGCTCAGCCGATCGCGGCCTTCAGGCTCTCGTCGATCGCGGCGAGGAACTCCTCCGTCGTCAGCCACGGCTGGTCCGGGCCGATCAGCAGCGCGAGGTCCTTCGTCATCTGGCCGGACTCGACCGTCTCGACGCACACGCGCTCGAGCGTCTCGGCGAAGCGCGTGACCTCGGGCGTGTCGTCCATCCGCCCGCGGTGCGCGAGGCCGCGCGTCCAGGCGAAGATCGAGGCGATCGGGTTCGTCGAGGTCGGCTTGCCCTGCTGGTGCTGGCGGAAGTGGCGCGTGACGGTGCCGTGCGCGGCCTCCGCCTCGACCGTTCTGCCGTCGGGCGTCATCAGCACGCTCGTCATCAGGCCGAGCGAGCCGAAGCCCTGCGCGACCGTGTCGGACTGGACGTCGCCGTCGTAGTTCTTGCACGCCCACACGTAGCCGCCCTCCCACTTCAAGGCGGCGGCGACCATGTCGTCGATCAGGCGGTGCTCGTAGGTGATTCCGGCGGCCTCGAAGTCGGCCTTGAACTCCGCCTCGTAGACCTCCGCGAAAAGGTCCTTGAAGCGACCGTCGTAAGCCTTGAGGATCGTGTTCTTCGTCGACAGGTAGACGGGGAAGCCGCGGTCGAGGCCGTAGCGCATCGAGGCGCGCGCGAAGTCGCGGATCGAGTCGTCGAGGTTGTACATCGCCATCGCGATGCCGCTGCCGGGGAAGTCGAACACGTTCAGCTCCATCGGCTTGCCGCCGTCCTTGGGAGTGAACGTCAAGGTCAGTGAGCCTTCACCGGGGATCAGCGTGTCGGTCGCGCGGTACTGGTCACCGTACGCGTGACGGCCGACGACGATCGGCTTCGTCCAGCCCGGTACGAGCCGCGGCACGTTCGAGATCACGATCGGCTCGCGGAAGATCACTCCGCCGAGGATGTTGCGGATCGTGCCGTTCGGCGAGCGGTACATGGCCTTCAGGCCGAACTCCTCGACACGCGCCTCGTCGGGGGTGATCGTCGCGCACTTCACGCCGACGCCGTGCTGCTTGATCGCCTCGGCGGCCTCGACGGTCACCTGGTCGTCGCTCGCGTCGCGGCTCTCGATCCCGAGGTCGTAGTACCGCAGGTCGATCTCGAGGTGGGGGAGGATCAGCTGCTGCTTGATGAACTCCCAGATGATGCGCGTCATCTCGTCGCCGTCGAGCTCGACGACCGGGTTCTTCACCTTGATCTTGGACATGGTCTCGTTCTCTCGTGAAAAGGGGGGAGGTCGGGTTGTATCGAGTCGCGCCGTCGATAGCATCGCCGGCCGATCCTTGACTTCAGGAGATGATTCCGTGACTCACAAGCAACCCGTGAAGGTAGCCGTGACCGGCGCAGCCGGCCAGATCGGCTACAGCCTGCTGTTCCGCATCGCGAGCGGCCATCTGCTCGGTCCCGACCAGCCCGTGCAGCTGCGGCTGCTCG
>DATHEP010000241.1:0-2772 GCA_035318525.1 Conexibacter sp. | reverse complement strand
GTCGTCCGCCGACCCGACCGAGTGGTCGAGGTGCTGCGTAGACTCGGCCTCCGATGATCGAGCAGCTTGTCGAGCAGATCGAAGTGCGCTTCGCAGACCTGGAGCGCCAGCTTTCGGACCCCGAGGTGATCGGGGACCGTCAGCGCTACGCCGAGACCGGCCGCGCGTACGCGGAGCTCGAGGACGCGGCGAGGCTCGCGGCCGAGTGGCGGCGCGCCGTCGACGACGAGGCCGGCGCGCGGGAGCTGTTGGCGGAGGACGGCACCGGCGATGACGCCGAGCTGCGCGAGATGGCCGCGGCGGCGCGCGAGCGAATCGAGGCGCTCGACGAGGAGATCCGCCTCGCGATGGTCGAAAGGGACCCGAACGACGACAAGAACGTGATCGTTGAGATCCGCCCCGGCGCCGGCGGCGACGAGGCCGGCCTGTTCGCCGGCGACATCTATCGAATGCTCAACCGCTACGCCGAGCGCCGCGGCCTGCAGACGGAGGCGCTGAGCGAGGGGGACGGGCAGTACACGTTCGCCGTGAAGGGCGACGGCGCCTACAGCGTCTTCAAGTTCGAGGGCGGGACGCACCGCGTGCAGCGCGTGCCCGAGACCGAGTCCCAGGGCCGCATCCACACGAGCACCGCCACCGTCGCCGTGCTCCCCGAGGCGGAGGACGTCGACGTCGAGGTCAACGAGAACGACCTTCAGATCGACGTCTACCGCTCCTCCGGGCCGGGCGGGCAGTCGGTCAACACGACCGACTCGGCGGTCCGCATCACGCACAGACCCAGCGGCATCGTCGTCTCGATGCAGGACGAGAAGTCGCAGTTGCAGAACCGCGAGAAGGCGATGCGCGTGCTGCGTGCGCGCCTGTACGAGCGCGCGCTCGCGGAGCAGCAGGCGGAGCTGGCGGCGACGCGCCTGGCGCAGGTCGGCAGCGGCGAACGCGCGGAGAAGATCCGCACGTACAACTTCCCGCAGGGCCGCGTGACGGACCATCGCATCAAGCTCACGGTCCACAACATCGACGCCGTGCTCGCCGGCGAGCTCGACGAGCTGACCGCCGCTCTGCAAGACGACGAGAAGCGCCGCCGGCTCGAGGCGCAGGCGGTCGCCTGAGCGGCGGGGCGAGCGGGGTGGAGCTGTCCGACGTCCCCGCGGTGCGGATGGCGCTCGCGATCGCCACGGCGGACCTGCGCGAGGCCGGCTGCGAGACGCCGCGGCTCGACGCCGAGCTGCTGCTGGCCGACGCGATGCAGGTCTCGCGCACGGCGCTTCACCTGTCGCCCGAGCGCGAGCTGACGGCCGCCGAAGCCGAGCGCTTCGCACGGCTGCTCGCCCGCCGGCGTGCCCGCCAGCCGGTCGCGTACTTGCTCGGCACGCGGGGATTTCGGCACATCGAGCTGGCCGTCGATCCCCGCGTGCTGGTCCCGCGGCCCGAGACCGAGCTGCTCGTCGAGGTCGCGCTCGCGCTCCCGCACGGCGCGCGCGTGGCGGACGTCTGCACCGGCAGCGGCGCGGTCGCGCTCGCGCTGAAGCACGAGCGCCCCGACCTCGACGTGATCGCGACTGACGTCAGCGGGGACGCACTCGCGGTCGCGCAGGCGAACGCGACGCGCCTGGGCCTCGACGTCGCCTTCAGGCAGGGAGATCTGCTCGAACCGCTCGACGGCCGACCTCTCGATGCCATCGTCGCGAATCCTCCATACGTCGCCGATCGAGCGGAGCTGCCCCCGGAGCTGGGCCACGAGCCGCCGCACGCCCTCTTCGCGGGGCCCGACGGGCTCGACGTCCTCCGCCGCCTCGTCCCGGCCGCCGCGGCCCGGGCGCCCTTCGTCGCCTTCGAGATCGGCGCCGGCCAGGCGGCGACCGTCGGCACGCTGCTGCGCAGAGCGGGGATGACCGACGTGGCGGCGCACCGCGACCTGGCGGGCATCGAGCGCGTGGTGGTGGGACGGCGGTGAGCCCCACCCTCACGCCGGCCGACGCCGAGGCGCTCGCCGCCTGCATCGAGGGGGGAGGCGTGGCCGTGTTCCCGGCCGACACGGTCTACGGGCTCGCATGCGACCCCGACAGCGCCGAGGCGGTCGCGCGGCTCTACGCGCTGAAGGGCCGGGCGGCCGACAAGCCTGCGGCCATCATGTGGTTCGACCGCGGCGCGGCCCTTGCGGCGCTGCCTCGCCTGGGCGCGCGCACGCGCGCCGCTGTCGAGCGGCTGACGCCCGGCGGGGTGACGCTGCTGCTGCCCAACCCCGGCCGGCTCTTTCCCCTCGCAGCCGGTCCCTCCGGCGACGCAGCGACGCTCGGTGTGCGCGTGCCGCGTCTCCCGGGCGCGGCGGCGGCGCTGGGTGGGGCGGGGGTGGCGGTTCTCCAGTCGAGCGCGAACGAGGCCGGGGGAGCGGATGCGTGCAGCGTGGAGGACGTGCCCGCCCAGATCCGCGACGGCGCCGACCTCGTGCTCGACGCGGGGCTGCTGCCCGGCACGCCGTCGACCGTGATCGACCTGCGCGCGTACGAGGACGCCGGCCGCCACGCGATCGTCCGCGAGGGAGCGGTGCCGGCCGCGGAAGTGGCCAGATCGCTTGGTATCGTCGGCCGTCGATGAGGATCGCGCTCGCCTCCGACCACGCTGGCTTCACGCTGAAGGATCACCTCGCGGCCACGCTCGCCGCCGCCGGGCACGACGTCGTCGACCTGGGGACGGACGGACGCGCGTCGGTCGACTATCCGCAATACGCCGAGCCGGCCGCTCGCCTCGTCGCGAGCGGAGAAGCCGATCGCG
>DATHEP010000240.1:0-8233 GCA_035318525.1 Conexibacter sp. | reverse complement strand
ATCACGACGGCGACGCACTGGTGCTGGTGCGGAGCGGGCTGTCTCGCACGCGCGAGACGGGTCTCGCTGGCGGCGGCGATCCGCTCGACCGCGGCCTGCCAGCGGGGCAGCGCGCGGGCGAGTGCGGCTTGGCCGCGCGCGTCGAGCACGACGCAGAGCCTGTCGGCGCGCGTCGCGACGGCGTCGAAGCCACCGCTCGCAAGTGCCGCCTGCGCCTCGCGTGCGACAGCCGCCGCTTCGGCGCCGAGGCCACGGCTCGGCGACGGAGGCGGGCTCGCCTCGGCGGCGTCGGAGCCGTCGAGCAGGTCGCGCGCGCGGTAGTGGTGCTCGATCGCGCCGCGCCGCTGCGTCCGTCTCGCCAGCTCGATGAAGCCGAGCGCCTCGAGGCGCCGCACGTGGTAGCCCATCGTGCCGAGCGCGACGCCCAGCTCGTTCGACAGCTCGACCGGGCTCGCGAGCTCGCGGTCGCGCAGGACGTTCAGGATCCGCACCCGAGTCGGGTGACCGAGCGCCTTGACGACGCGCGAATCGACGGCATCGACGTCCCGCGCGGCCACGCTCACCCCTTGCGTGGCGCGATGGGACGGAGCCGGGCGATGAGCGACCCTGGCGGGCACGAGACCCGCCAGGGTCGCGAATCAGCTCGCATGCCGCCTCCGCCCGTAGCTAGCGACGGTCGACCGACGCGGGAGGCGCGGTCAGGCCAGCATCTCCGTGCGCCGGGATGGGGGTGCGCACGGCGTATCCCGGAGCCCGTCGGGGGAATGACGAGAACCGGGTGGGGGGATCGGAGGAAAGCGGCGGCGAGGCTGTCATCGCGCGCAATGCTTGGCGCAACGGCGCGCATGGTCAAGGCTATGCCCAAACGTTCCGAACTGAATAGAGAGCAGCGAATGCCACATATCTAGTGCGAGATACTCGCGATCCGGTGCCGTCTGCGACCGGGGCCCACGGGGCTCGCTACGGTCGCCTCCCTACGGGCAGGTCGAGGAGGAAGACGGCGCGATGTCCCTGAAGCATGCCGTACTCGCGCTCATCGCAGAGCGTCGCGGCTACGGCTATGAGCTCGTCCAGCGCTTCGAGGAGCGGATCGGGCCGGGCTGGCGGCTGAACCCGAGCGCGATCTATCCGGCGCTCGACCAGCTCGAGCGCGACGGGCTCGCCGCGAGCGCGGTGCGCCACAGCGGCTCGCGTCGCAGTCCGCGCGTCGTCTACGCGCCGACCCCTGCCGGCGCCGCGGCGCTCGAGGCCTGGCAGCGCACGACCGACGCGCCGCCGGAGCCGCTGCGCGCCGACCTCCACCTGCGGGTCGCCTTCGCACGCCCGCAGCACCGCGCCGCGCTGGCCGCGCAACTCGCCGCCCACGAGCGTGCCTGCGCCGAGCTGCTGGCGCGCTATCCGCGCGATCTGTCGGCGCTAGTCCGCGTCGGCGGTGGCGCCGCGACGCCAGAGCTATTGGACGCGGCCGTCGTCGCACGGCTGCGCGCGGAGCTCGCGTGGGTGGCGCACGCGCGCGCGGCGGTCAGCGACGCCGACAAGAGGTTCTAGCCCGCGCCGGTCAGCCAGCGACCGGCGTCGCCACGCCCGCCCGCTCGGCGATCCGCGCGGCGAGCGCGGCGATCGTCGGGCAGGGGATGTCGTGGCGCCGGCCAGCGCGCAGGATCGCGCCGGCGATCGCGTCGAGCTCAGGCTCGCGCCCGGCCGTGAGGTCGCGCTGCATCGAGGTGCCGAAGCCGTCGTGGATGACCTCGAACTCGCTGAACACGACGGCCGGGTCGATCTCGGCGCCCTCCGCCCGCGCGACTGCCACGCCCTCGTGCACGCACTCCTCCAGCTCGCGCCACAGGTGCGGGTCCGCGCGCACCGCGCCGAAGGTGACGTCGTAGGCGGCGGTCAGGCAGGCGAGCGCGTTGAGCCGCACGAGCTTGCCCCACAGGATGCGCGCCTCGCCCTCGCGCACGCGCGCCGTGACGCCCGCGTCGTTCAGCGTCGTGGCGAGCGCGTCGAGCCGCGGGCGCAGCGCCGGCTCGTCGGACGCCAGCTCGACGATCAGGAAGCTGCTCGCGTGCACGACGCGGCCGGGCTCGGGCCGATCCGCCTGCACGCGGATCGTGCCGGCTGCGACGCGCCCGCCAAAGCGCTCGCGCAGCAGCGCCATGTGGTCGAAGCCGTTGAGCAGCGGTACGACGAGCGCGGGCGCGGCGCTCGGGTCGACCCGAGCGAGCGCCTCCGCGAGCGCCGCCTCCTTCGTCGCGACGAGCAGCACGTCGACCGGCTCGGCAAGTCGCGCGACCGCCGCCGGCCGCGCCGTGAAGTCGCCCAGCAGCCCGCTCTCGACGCGCACGCCGTCGCGCGTGATCAGCTCGGCCGTCGACTCGCGTGCGACGACGACGACGTCCGCGCCGTCCGCGCCCTTCCCCGTGCGGGCGAGCGCCCCCGCCAGCAGGCCGCCGACGCCGCCGGGTCCGAGGATCGCGATCGTGGGGGTCACGCCCGGCAGGCTACCGCCGTGCATCCGACGGCCGCGCGCCGGGCGGCTCAGTCGGCGAGCGGGTCCAGCAGCACGCCCGGGTTCAGCAGGCCCGCTGGGTCCACGGCCGCCTTCGCGCCGCGCAGCGCGGCGGCGAACGGCTCGGGTCGCTGGCCGTCGTACCAGGGGCGGTGGTCGCGACCGACGGCGTGGTGGTGCGTGATCGTGCCGCCGCCGGCGAGGATCGCGTCGCCCGCAGCGCGCTTGATCGCGTCCCACTGCTCGACCTCCTCGCCGCGGCGCGCCGGCGCGAGCACGGTGAAGTAGGGCGCGGCGCCGTCGGGGTAGGCGTGCGTGAGGCGGCAGGTGACGATCCCCTCCGCCCCGCACACGCCGCGCACGGCGGCGCGGGTCGCAGCCTTCACGGCCTCGCAGAAGGCGTCGAGCCGCTCCCAGGTGATCGCCGTCTCGAACGTCTCTGACAGGACGCCCATCGCGACGAACGTGTCGCGCAGGTACGGCGCGCGCACGAATGCCTCGCGCCAACTGCCGACCGCACCGCCGCGGGCGCCCTCGGGACCGCGCTCGTCCCACGTCCCGCCGTGGTCGGCGCACAGCGCGAGCGCCGCCACCATCCGCTCCTCGACCGGAACCGATCCCGCCCACCCAGACTCGAAGCCGAGCACCAGCAGTGCCTGCGAGCCGTCGCCCGCGAACGTGAGCGCCGCCTCGCGCGCGTCCACGAGCCGGCAGTTCGACGGCGCGAGCCCCGCCTGCACGACCGCGCGCACGGCAGCGGCAGCGGTCGCGAAGTCGGCGAAGCGCACCGCCCGGCTCGCGCGCTCGCGCGGCTTCGGCCGCACGCGCACCCACGCCTCGGTGATCACGCCGAGCGTCCCCTCCGAGCCAAGCAGCAGCCGGTCGGGGCTCGGGCCCGCGCCTGACCCGGGAAGCCGCCGCGACTCCCACGCGCCGACCGGTGTGATCGCCCGCACCGACTCGACGAGGTCGTCGACGTGCGTCTCGCCGGTCGCGAAGTGGCCGCCCGCGCGTGTCGCGATCCAGCCGCCGAGCGTCGAGAGCTGGAACGACTGCGGGAAGTGACGCAGCGTCAGCCCGTGCGGCGCGAGCTGCTCCTCCAACCGCGGGCCGAGCGCCCCCGCCTGGATCCGCGCAGCGCCGGAGACGGCGTCGACCTCGAGCACGCGGTCGAGCGCCGCGAGCGACAGCGTGACGACGCCCGCGTAGCGATCCCCGACACGCGCTTCGACGCCGCCGACGACGCTCGTGCCGCCGCCGAACGGGATCACAGCCGCGCCCACGGCGGCCGCCCACGCGAGCACCTGCTCGACCTCCGCCTCGTCGCGCGGCCGCGCGACGACATCCGGCGCCTGGTCGATCCGCCCGCGGAAGCCGCGCACGACGTCGCGGTACGCGCGGCCGTAGGCGTGGCGGACGCGCTCGTCGCGGTCGCTCGTGCAGACCTCCGCCAGCGCCCCAGGCGGCGGCGGCAGGCGCGACGCCGGCAGCTCGATCGCCTCCAGCGGCACCGGCCGCTCGACCTCGTCGGCGGAGCCGAAGCCGAGGTGCTGCGCGAAGCCGCCGGCGGCCGCCCGCACCTCGTCGTGCGACGGCTGCTCGTCGGCCCAGCCCCAGCCCCAGTGGTTGCGCGCTCTTCGGGTCATCGCGGGCGAGTGTACGCGCACGTCTCCTGACGGATGCCCGCTCGCGGAGCTCGCGCTCCCGCACCACGACGCAGCCGGTGAAGCGTGCTTCGCACGTGAGCCGGCGAGGACGCCGCCTGGCGCGGGCCGGCGCCGTCAGGCCGCATGTAGCCTTCAATCGATGTCTTCCACGCAAGGCCTCCTGCTCGCCCGCGGCCCCTGGTCGCCGGAGCAGGTGACCGCCGCGTGGCGGGAGGAGCCGTTCGTCCCCGACGACGCCGACGTGGCGGCCGCGGACGCGGCGCTCGCGGCGTTGCGCGAGCGCGGCTCGCCGAGCCACGACGGGCTCGCCGCGCGCATGGCCGACTTCGAGCAGCGGGCCGACGGCCTGCACCTGGAGCTGCAGCCGGCGCGCTGGGCGCTGCGACTGATCGGCAGCGACGCCGCACGCACCGTCTCGGTCCTGTGCGTCGTGCGCGACGTCGAGGGCCGCTGGCTCGCCGGGCGGCGCGCGCCGTGGCTCGCGAGCTGGACCGGCCGCTGGACGCTCGGCGCCGCAGGCGCCGTCGAGGTCGGCGAGCAGCCGGTCCACGCGATGGTGCGCGAGCTCGACGAGGAGTGGTCGGTCGCACCCGAGCGGCTGACCGTCGAGGCGCTCGCCGGCACGCCGAACGGGCTCGTCTTCCTCGTCGGGATGGCGTGGCTCGCGGCCGGCGCGGAGGCGGTGCCGGACGACGAGCACGACGCGCACGCGTGGTGGCCGGCCGACGTCGCGGGATGGCCGGCCGAGGCCGACGACACGGTCCGGCGCATGGCCACGCTGCTGGCGTGAGCAGCTTCCCCTCGTTCCGCCTGCTGGAGGCGATGTCCTTCACGGCCTCGGCCGTCTACGCGGGCCTGCTGCTGTTCTGGCTCGGTCCGCAGGCCCCCGCCGCGACGCTGGTGCTCGGCTGGACGCACGGCCTGCTGTGGATCGGGATGTCGCTGCTGTGCCTCGTCGCGGTGCGGCGCGGCACGATCCCCTTCTGGCTGGCCGTAACGGTCGTCGTGATCGGCGGAGTCGGACCGTTTGCAGGGACGATCGGGTTCGTCGTCGAATCGCGCAGACGCCAGACGCCGCGTGCCGTCTAGCGCAAGTCCGTCGAGAAGGCAACTCGCTATTGTCAGGGAACAGGATGTCAGTGGACACGACGACCCAGGTCGTGATGCCCCAGATGGGAGATTCCGTCGCCGAGGGCACGATCCTGGAATGGCACAAGGCCGAGGGGGACAGCGTCGAGGCCGACGAGACGCTCGTCGAGATCTCGACCGACAAGGTCGACGCCGAGGTGCCCGCGGGCGTGTCCGGGACGGTCGTCCGCATCCTCGCCGCCGAGGGCGAGACGGTCGCCGTGGGGAGCGCGCTCGCCGAGATCGCTCCGCGTGACGGCGCCGCGGCTGAGGCCCCCGCGAACGACAATGGCGGCACGCCCGCCGCGCCGGCCGAGCCCGCGCAGGAGCCCGAGTCCGCCGAGTCGGGCGCTGCCGAGACGATCGAGATCGTCATGCCGCAGATGGGCGAGTCGGTGAACGAGGGCGTCGTGCTCGAGTGGCACAAGGCCGCCGGCGACGCGGTCGATGCCGACGAGACGCTCGTCGAGATCTCCACCGACAAGGTCGACGCCGAGGTGCCCGCGCCCGCGAGCGGCACTGTCACCGAGCTGCTCGTCGAGCCGGGCGAGACGGTCACCGTCGGGCAGGCGCTCGCGCGCATGAGCGCGACGGGCGGCGCCGCGAAGGCGAGTGCGCCCGCGACGGAGGCGTCGAGCACGCCGGCGGCCGCTGCCGAGACCTCTTCCGCGCCGCTCGCCGAGGGCGGCGCCAACGCCTCTCCCGTCGCCCGCCGCGCCGCGGCCGCCCACGGCGTGCCGCTCGAACGCGTCTCCGGCAGCGGCCCCAAGGGGCGCATCACGAAGGACGACGTGCTGGCCGCCGCGAACGGCGGCCCCGCGAGCACGGCGAGCGCCACGGCCGCCAGGGCGGGCGGGGTCGCATCGAAGCCCGCCGGCGCCCAGCCGCTCAAGGGCGGCGCCGCGATGCTCGCGAGATACATGGACGAGAGCCGCTCGATCCCGACGGCGACGTCGTTCCGCACGCTCGCCGTCACCGTCCTCGACGCGCGCCGCAAGCAGCTCAAGGCCGCCGGCCACAAGGTCTCCTTCACGCACCTGATCGCCTTCGCGATCGCCAAGGCCGGCGCCGAGATGCCGGTGATGGCCCACCACTTCGCGGAGATCGACGGCAAGCCGCACCGCGTCGACGACGGCGCCGTGAACCTCGGCCTCGCGGTCGACGTCGAGAAGAAGGACGGCACCCGCACGCTGATGGTGCCGGTCGTCCGCAATGCCGGCTCGATGGACTTCGCCGCCTTCAGAGCCGCGTACGACGCGCTCGTCGAGCAGGCCCGTACGAACTCCCTGACGGCCGACGACCTGACCGGCGGCAACATCACGCTCACGAACCCCGGGGGGATCGGCACCGTCGCCTCCGTCCCGCGGCTGATGGTCGGCCAGGGCACGATCGTCGCGACCGGCTCGATCGCCTATCCGGTCGGGCTCGGCGCGATCGGCGAGATGATCGGCGCCGAGAAGGTCATGTCGATGACCTCGACCTACGACCACCGCATCATCCAGGGCGCGGAGTCGGGGCGCTTCCTGCAGTCGATCGAGCGCCTGCTGCAGGGCGAGGACCACTTCTACCAGGACGTCTTCGGCGCGCTGAGCATCGAGCTGCCGGAGCTGCCGCCGCCCCCTGCTCCGGCCGCCGCTGCCGCCGCCGCGCGCGAGGTCACGCCCACGCCGGCCGGGACCGCCCCGAGCGAGCAGCTCCTGCAGGCCGTGCAGGCCGCCGTCTCCCTGCTGAAGGCGTACCGCACGCACGGCCACCTCGCGGCGCGGCTCGACCCGCTCGGCTCCGAGCCGGTCGGCGACCCGGCGCTCGACCCCGAGCCGCTGAGACTGACGCCCGAGCTGATGGCACAGATCCCCGCGCGGATCCTGCGCATCGGCGTGCCCGGCGCGACGCTGTGGGACGCGCTGCCGCACCTGCGCGAGACCTACTGCGGCACGATCGCCTACGAGATCGAGCACATCGCCAGCCACCGCCAGCGCGTGTGGCTGCGCGAGAAGATCGAGACCGGCGCCTTCCGCCAGCTGCTCACGAACGACGAGCGCAAGGCGCTGCTGAAGCGGCTGATCGAGGTCGACGCGCTCGAGCGCTTCATGCACAAGGCATACCTCGGCCAGAAGCAGTTCTCGATCGAGGGCCTCGACATGACGGTGCCGATGATCGACGACCTGATCCGTCTCGCCGGCGCCAACGGCGGCCGCGAGGTCGTGCTCGGGATGGCGCACCGCGGCCGCCTCAACGTGCTCGCGCACAACCTCGGCCGCTCCTACGGCTCGATCTTCGCCGAGTTCGAGGGCGTCTCGACGCTCGACGTGATCACCTCGATCCCGCAGGGCGGCACCGGCGACGTGAAGTACCACCACGGCGCGCGCGGCACGCACGAGCTGCCCGACGGCAGATCGCTGATCGTGCGGCTGGAGTCGAACCCGAGCCACCTCGAGTACGTCGGCGCCGTCGCGACCGGCGCCACGCGCGCGGCGCAGACGCCGCGCCAGGGGCCGCACGCGACGCAGGACACGAACGCCGCCTTCCCGATCGTCCTGCACGGCGACGCGGCCTTCCCCGGCCAGGGCGTCGTCGCGGAGACGTTCAACCTGCAGGCGCTCGACGGCTACACCGTCGGCGGCACGATCCACCTGATCCAGAACAACCAGGTCGGCTTCACGACCGACCCGGACGACGCCCGCTCGACGCGCTGGGCGTCGGACATGGCGAAGGGCTTCGACGTGCCGATCATCCACGTCAACGCCGACGACGCCGCCGCCTGTGTCGCCGCCGTGCGGCTCGCCCACGCGTACCGCCAGGAGTTCGGCCACGACGTGCTGATCGACCTCATCGGGTACCGGCGCTACGGCCACAACGAGGCCGACGAGCCCTCCTACACGCAGCCCGAGATGTACCAGGCGATCAAGGCCCACCCGCGCGCGTGGGA
>DATHEP010000239.1:0-2381 GCA_035318525.1 Conexibacter sp. | reverse complement strand
CGGTGCGGTGCTCGGCGCGACGGTCGGCGGGCTGTGGACGCCGCGCCGCGTCGTCGTCGGCTTCCTCGCCGGTGCGCTGGGCGCCGTGCTCGTCCAGGCCGGTCGGAACACGTTCGGCAACCCGAGCGACGTGTACGCGCTCGGGCTCAACTGCCTCGTGATCGTCGGCGTCGTGCTGCTCGCGATGCTGACGCTCGACGTGCGCGCGGCGGCGCCGCGACGCGCCACTGCCACGCGGCAGGTCGCTCGCGCCTAGTGCAGCGTCTCGCCTCTGGCGAGCATCGAGACGAATCTCTCGATCCGTCTCGCGCGCGTCGCGGGGCGTCTCGCGTCCTGCACGCGGTAGATCACGGAGTAGCGGTTCGCGCCTCTGAGCGTGGCGAAGAAGGCGGTCGCGCTCGGGTTCGCGTCGAGCGCCGCTTGGAGGTCCGGCGGCACGGTCGCGCTGCGCTGGCCGTCGTAGGCGTCGTCCCAGCGGCCGTCGGCTCTCGCCGCTGCGACCTGCGCGAGCCCGGCGGGTCGCATGCGGCCGGCGGCGGCGAGGCGGGCGACGTGCTGGGTGTTGATCTTCGACCAGCGGCTGCGCGCCTTGCGCGGCGTGAAGCGCTGCAGGAACCAGATGTCGTCATGGCCGCGGCGCTGCCCGTCGATCCAGCCGAAGCAGAGCGCGACGTCGAGCGCCTCGGCGTGGGTCACGGTCGCGATCCCGCTGTCCTTCTTCGCGATTCTCACCCACACGCCGGCCGCGCGCGCGTGCTCGCCTTCGAGCCACGCCTCGAAGGCGGCGGCGCGCTCGAACGGGAGGACCGGGAGGTCGTCGGGAACCTGCTCGGTCACCCGCCGATCATCCCTCGATCAGCGGCACGAAGCGGACCGGGTCGAGCATCGTGCGCTGGAGCTCGCCGTCGTCGTCCTCGCTCCGCTCCACCAACACGAGCTGCTGGCCGCTCGCGCCGACCGGGGCGACGAGCCGGCCGCCAGGCGCAAGCTGGCGCTCGAGCGCTGGCGGGATCTCCGGCCAGGCCGCGGCCGCGACGTTGATCGCGTCGAACGGCGCCGCGACCGGCAGTCCGCGCGAGCCGTCGCCGACGAGCACGGTCACGTTCGACACGCCCGCCGCGCGCAGGCTCGCGGCTGCGCGCCGGCTCAGCTCGCGGTGGCGCTCGATCGTCCACACGTGCCGCGCCAGCCGCGCCAGCACGGCGGCGTGGTAGCCGGAGCCGGTGCCGACGTCGAGCACGCGGTCCTCCGGTCCCACGCGCAGCAGGTCGGTCATGCGGGCGACGACGAGCGGTTGCGAGATCGTCTGGCCGCGACCGATCGGAAGCGCGACGTTGTCGTAGGCGCGCGGGCGCAGGTCGCCGGGAAGGAACGCCGCGCGCGGCACGACGGCGATCGCGTCGAGCACGCGTGCGTCGGTGATCGCCGGGCGCAGCTCGTCGAGCAGGTGGTCGACCTTGCGCATGCCCCTCATCTTCCCGTCCGGCTGCGGCGGCATGCTCCGCCCGCGTGCCGCGGTCGTCGCCTCCCCCGTACCACCGTCGCCGGCTGCTCGCGCTCGGAGGCCTGGTGGCGGCGCTGGCCGCGGTCGCCGTCGCCGTCGTCGCGGCACTGGGCGCGGGCGGGGACTCGTCAGGTCACGGCCCGTCCGCGCAGGTGACGCAGGAGCGCGGGGGCGCGACCCCGGCCGGCCGCCCGACCGGCACGACGCCGGCGGCGACGACCACCTCGCCGGCCGGCCCCGCGCGCGACATGGGCTCGCCCGGCCCGCCCCGGCCGGTGCCGATCCTCATGTATCACGTCGTCAGCGCGCCCTTCCCGGACTCGCCCTACCCGGACCTGTACGTGCCGAAGGAGGAGCTCGCCGACCAGATGGACGCGCTCGCCGACGCCGGCTACACGGCCGTCACGCTGCGGGAGGTCTGGGACGCCTGGCACGAAGGCGGGCCGCTGCCGCGGCGGCCGGTCGTCGTCAGCTTCGACGACGGGTACCGCAGCCATCTCACGCACGCGCTGCCAGTGCTGCGCGCACACGGCTGGCCCGGCGTGCTCAACCTGGAGCTGAAGAACATCCGGTCCGACTACGGCCTCACCGAGCCGCAGGTGCGGGAGCTGCTCGACGCGGGTTGGGAGCTCGACTCGCACACGATCGACCACCCGGACCTGACGACCGTCGACGCGGCAACGCTCGAGCGCGAGGTGGCCGAGTCGCGCCGGCAGCTCAGAGAGCGCTTCGGCGTCCCGGTCGACTTCTTCTGCTACCCGGCCGGCAGATACGACGAGACCGTGATCGCCGCGGTCGAGCGTGCCGGCTACCTCGCGGCCACGACGACGAATCCCGGCCTCGCGCAGCCCGACGAGGCGGACCGCTTCGAGCTGAG
>DATHEP010000238.1:0-6627 GCA_035318525.1 Conexibacter sp. | reverse complement strand
GGTCTCCTCGACCAGGACGCCGAACTCGTCGCCGCCGAGGCGGGCCACGGTGTCGCCCGGGCCGAGGGCCTCGGCGATGCGGCGGCCGGCGATGGTGAGCAGCTCGTCGCCGCGGCTGTGGCCGAGGCTGTCGTTGACGGCCTTGAAGTCGTCGAGGTCGACGTACAGCAGCGCGACGGAGGACCCCGCGCGGCGCGCACGCGCCAGGCCGAGCGCGAGGTGCTCGTCGAGCAGTGCGCGGTTCGGCAGCTTCGTCAAGGAGTCGTGGTAGGCGAGGAAGGCGATCTGCTCCTGCGCGCGGCGCCGCTCGGTGATGTCGCTGAACGCCGTCACCGCCCCGTACGGGGCCGACTCGCCCTCACGCATCAACGGATGGCTGGAGACGGATGCCCACAGCTCCGTGCCGTCGCGCTGGATCACCTGCAGCACCGAGTCGCGCTGCGGCAGGCCGCTGCGCAGCGCGCGGTGGGAGGGCATCTCCTCGATCTGGACGGGCGTGCCGTCCTCGTGGTTGATCTCGATCCCCCACTCGCCCGCGGCGCGCCCCAGCAGCTCCTCCTCCGGCAGCCCGAGGATCCGCGTCGCCGCCGCGTTGCAGCTGAGCGCGCGACCGTCCGCGCCGTAGATCAGCAGGCCCTCCTCGAGCGCGTGCACGACGCCGCGGTTGCGCTCCTCGCTCTCCGCCAGCGCCGCCTCGGCGATCCGCGTCGCGGTCACGTCGGTGACGATCCCCTGCGTCAGGTAGGGCTCGCCGTGGTCGTCTCGGATCACCGTGTCGCGCTCCCACACCCACACGACGCGGTCGTCGGCGGCGATCATGCGGTACTCGCAGTCGAACGCCTTCTGCTCGCGGAACGCGTAGCGCGTCTCGGCGATCACGCGCACGGCGTCGTCGGGATGGAGGCGCTCCTCCCACAGTCTCGACTCGCCCAGCCAGTCGGCCGCCGGGAAGCCGAGCAGCTCCTCGATCTGCGGGCTGACGTACCTGAACGAGCCCATCTCGTCCCAGTCGGCGATGTAGGTGACGGCCGGGATCGTCTCGATCAGCGTGCGGTAGCGGGCCTCCGCCTCCTCCAGCTCGACCGCGCTCGTGACGCGCGCGGTGACGTCGTGGAGGATTCCGATGTAGCGCCGCGCGACGCCGTCGGCATCGGAGACCGGCGTCAGGAAGACCTCGTTCCAGAAGGGCGAGCCGTCGCGGCGGTAGTTGCGCAGCGTGACCCAGCACTCCTCGCCGGCACGCAGCGCGGCGGCCATCTCGGCGATCGGCTCGGGGTCGGTCTCCTCGCCCTGCAGCAGCGACAGCGAGCGGCCGATGACGTCCTCGGCGCGGTAGCCGGTCAGCTGCTCGAACGCCTCGTTGACGTGACTGACCGGCCAGCCGTCCCCATCCGGGTCGGCGTCGGCGATCACGATGCCGTTGTTGGTCGCGGCGAGCGCGCGCTCGTGCAGGTCGAGCATCGCGGCGCCGCGGCGGTAGCGCAGGTGCAGCGCGACCTGGCTGGCGAGCGCGGCGACATCGGCGACGAGGCGCGCGTCCGGCCGTGCTCCCGGCGCGCGGTGCAGCTCCAGCACACCCTCGCAGGCGCCCCCGGCGACGAGGGGAACGGCGACACGGGGCCCGTCAGCGACCGTCGCGAGCGCGAGCGCGGCACGGCCCGCGATGTGCTCGTCGGGCGACGGCACGTCGGCGAGGGCGGGCAGCTCGGAGCCGCCATGCGTGGCGCGCGGGAGCAGCTCGCCGCGATCCGACGCGAGCTCCCAGGCGATCCCGCCGCCGGCCTCGAACAGCGGGGCGAGCACGCCGAGCGCCTCGCGCAGCAGCCCGGCGGGGGGCAGGTCGGCGGCGAGGTGGTCGGCGATCTCCTGCTGTGCGGCCAGCAGCCGCTGCGCGGTCGCCGCGGCGCGGCGGTCCTGCGCGGCGGCATGCTCGCGACGGACGGCGGGCGCGAGGCGCTGCGGGTCGGGCTCGCTGGGGGCGTGCTCGGCCGCGGCGCCGGCGGCCGGATCGGTCAGCACCAGCGCGAGGCCCGCCGCGGCAGTGGCGTCGACGAGCGCGTCGAGCTCCGCGGACGGCGCCAAGGCGCATACGACCACGTCGACGTCGCCGCGCCCGAGCGCCGCCTGCAGGGCGGGCGGATCGGTCAGGACCGTCGCCGCGATCGGGTCCTCGCCGGCGCCGAGGGCGTCGACCAGCACGGAGGCTGCTTCGGGATCTCGGTGGACGACGAGCGCGCGCAAGAGGCGAATCCCCGGTCGGCGCCGGGCAGGAATGAGCGACGGTATGCGATTCGATCGTCCGATCGACCGGCTTGCATCAGCTCTGCACGGATCCTTGCTTCGAAGTTCGTGCACCGGTGGAGCTGAGCGCATAGGCTGGAGTCGAATCGGGGGACGGCGTCCGGGCTCGGGGGAGACCAGCTCGGGGAGAGGAGCACCGTGGAGGCACGCTTATTGCTGGCGATCGCAGTCGCGTGGGTGATCGCGCTCGGGGCAGCGGCTTGCGGCGAGGAGGACGGCGGAACGACCGTCACGGACGTGGCGATCGCGACGCCGGGATCGTTCGACGACGTGGACTGGACGCAGCAGGCCCGCAGCGCGTTCGACAAGATCGCGCAGCGCGGCGGCCTGACCGTCGGCACGGCCGACGACGTGTCCCCAGCCGCGGCGCCGGCTGCGCTCGCACGTCTCGCCGGTGACGGCCCCCAACTGCTGATCGCGCACGACGCGAGCTACGCCACCGCCGCGAGGCAGGTCGCGCGGGACACCGACGTGCCCGTCCTCGTGTGGGGGCCGGACTCCCTGCGCGAGCCGGGGCTCGTCGCCAACGTCGAGGTCGACGCGGCCCCGGCCGGCTACGTCCTTGGCTTCCTCGTGCAGCGGTCCATCGGCACCGCCCAGATCACGATCCTGCTCGGCGACGACGGCACGAGCTGGGACGCAGAGACCTGGAACCGCATGACCGGCGGATTCGTCGCGGGGATCCGGCACGTCACGCCCAACGCCAGGATCCTGCTCGAGCGGATCGACCACGCCACGGCGGCGAAGGCGCGGCGGGCGACGGTGCGCGGCATGCGCGGCGGGTCGCCGGCCTTCCTCTCGCTGGGCGGCGCGTCGGCGATCGGCGCGCTGGAAGTGGTCGGCCCGGCCGGCGGCACGTTCGTCGGCGCGATCGGCGACAAGGTCGCGGTCGACGACGGGAGCGCGGTCGTCATGTCCGTGGTCTACGACTTCGCCGGTCTCTTCCGCAGAGCGATCGCAGACGTGAGAGCCGGGCGCTTCGGCGAGCGCTCCTACACGCTCGAGCTCGCCGACGGCGGCCTGCGCGTCCAGGGGAACAGCGGCACGCCGCAGGACGCGTACGAAGAGACGCTCGAGGTGCGACGACAGGTCCTGCGCAGCGAGCTGACGGTGCCGGAGACCGAGACGCCGGCCGCGCTCGACGCGCTGCTGGGCGAAGGCTGAGGACGTATGGTTCGCGGCGCATGACCCGCGACCGCGAGCGACCCGGAGGCCACCAGGCATGACCCGCACGATCGTCGTCGGCTACGACGGCTCCGACCACGGCGACGATGCGCTCGCGCTCGGGCGCCTGCTCGCGCGGATCGCCGAGGCGAACCTCGTCGTCGCTTGCGCGTATCCGCATGACCCGCTCGGCGAGAGCGCGACAGGCCTCGAGGTCGCGCAGGAGCTGCGCGAGGAAGCGGAGCGGACGCTGGGGAAGGCGCGCGCGTGGCTCGACGGCGCCGGGGCCCCAGGCGCGGCCGGCGCCGACCTGCGCGCCGTCGCGGGTCCCTCCCCCTCCCACGTGCTGCACGAGCTCGCCGAGCAGACGAGCGCGGAGGCGATCGTCGTCGGCGCGACGCATCACGGCAAGGCGCTGCGGCTGCTGACCGGCTCGACGCCACAGGCGGTGCTCGACCACGCGCCGTGCGCGGTGGCGGTCGCGCCGGACGGCTTCCGCGACACGCCCGCGACCGCGGTCGGCGAATCCTCCGCCCCGCGCCGTCTGGCGGTGGCCTTCGACGGCTCGCCCGAGGCGGAGCACACGGTGGCGGTGGCGGCCACGTGGGCACGCCGCGCGGGCGCCCGGCTGCGAGTCGTGATGGTCGTCAACAGCGTCGCCGCCGTCGGCGCGTATCCGCCGCCGCCGCTCGACGTGACCGCCTACGAGGAGCTGTCACAGCTCGCTCGCGCGGACGCCCGCGCGAGACTGGACGAGGCGATCGCGCAGCTCGGCGAGGGCATCGACGCGGAGGGCGCCGTGCTCGACGGCGATCCGGTCGCGATGCTCGCCGAGGAGTCGGCCGACGACGACCTGCTGTTCACCGGCTCGCGCAGCCAGGGACCGTTCCGCCGCGTGCTGCTCGGCTCCGTCTCCACCCACCTGCTGCGCGACGCCGCCTGCCCGGTGCTGGTCGTGCCGCGCGGCAGCGGGGAGCCGGAGAGGGCGTGAGCCGCGGGCGGCTCGTCCAGCTCGTCCGCTACGGCCTGCCGGCCGCGATCTGCCTCAGCGGCCTGATCGCGATCGCGATCAACGTCCACGCGAACTTCGAGGGCGGCATGGCGCTGATTGGCGCCGGCCTGTCGGTGCTGCTGATCAACGTGCTCTTCCGCGTCGGCGTCAGCGGCGAGCGCGACCGCGTCGCCGAGGACGCCGCCCGCCGCGAGTTCGACCGCACGGGGCGCTGGCCGGACGAGTCGGCGTAAGCACCGACGGTGGCTCAGCGGACTGCGCGAGCGTCCGCTCGTCCCGTCCGCACCGGACCAGCACCGCAGACTCGAACGGCCCAGCGCTCGCCAACGCGACGCGGGCGCGCGCGACCGCAGCATCGATTGCCATCGCGTCGGCGTCAGCGCTCATAGCATCAGTATGCCGCGAAGGCCACACCGCTAGAGCTACAGGTACCGCAACGCGATGTAGCCCGTAGCGAGCGCCATCGAGACGAGCGTGGCGGGGATGCCGGCCTTCAGGAACGTGACGAACGTGATCGGCGTGCCGGCGCGGGAGGCAAGGCCGGCGGCGGCGACGTTGGCGGCGGCGGCGATGATCGTCGCGTTGCCACCGAAGCAGGCGCCGAGCGCGAGCGCCCACCAGTAGGCGTCGTCCATCTGGGCGCCCTGGAGCTGGTCGACGACCGGCAGCATCGCGGCCGTGAAGGGGATGTTGTCGACGAGCGCGGAGCCGAGCGCGCTCGACCACGCGATGCCGAGGATCTCCGCGGAGCGGTTCCCGTCCGTGATCGAGGCGATCCCGTCGGCGACCTCGCGCAGCACGCCGGTGTGCTCCAGCGCGCCGACCATCACGAACAGGCCGAGGAAGAAGAACAGCGTCGGCCACTCGATCCCCTGCAGCGCCTCCTCGGTCGACCGGCGCGTGAGCAGCAGCATGATCGTCGCGCCGCCGAGCGCAACCGTCGCCGGCTCCAGGTGCAGCGCGCCGTGCAGGAAGAACGCGAGCATCGTGAGCGCGAGCACCGGCAGCAGGCGGCGCAGCTCGGCGGGGTCCTCGATCGCGCGTGAGGCGTCGAGCTCCAGCACACGCGCGCGAGCGGCCGGCTCGATCTGCAGGCGTCTTCGATAGCCGCGGTACAGCAGCGCGACCACGACGACGAGCGTCGGGATCACGATCGGGGCCAGATTGCCGATGAAGGCCGCGAACGACAGTCCGGTATGGCCGCCGATCAGGATGTTCGGCGGGTCGCCGATGAGCGTCGCGGTGCCGCCGATGTTCGAGGCGACGATCTCGATCACGATCAACGGGATCGGGTCGACGTCGAGCGTGTCGGCCAGCACGAACGTGATCGGCACGACGAGCAGCATCGTCGTGAGGTTGTCGAGGAACGCGCTGAGCAGCGCCGTCGTGCCGGCGAGCGCGACGACGACCGCGAGCGGCCGGCCTCTCGAGCGCTGGGCCGCCCGGATCGCGACATACGTGTAGACGCCCGTGCGCTCGGTGAGACGGACGACCACCATCATCCCCGCGAGCAGGCCAAGCGTCCCCCAGTCGACCGCCTCGATCGCCTGCTCCTGGTCGATCGTCTGCGTCAGCAGCATCAGCAGCGCGCCGAGCATCGCGATGCGCGTGCGGTCGATCCGCTCGGTCGCGATCGCCGCGAGGGCGACGGCGAAGATCCCGATCGCGACGGCCATTCGCCGAGGAGCCTATGGGATCGCTTGGCCGGTACCGTGGCGGGATGGCCGACCTCCTGCAACTCGCCGGCGCGCTGCTGATCCTCGTGCCGTTCGCGGCGGTCCAGCTGGGGCGCACGAGCCCCGCCTCGATCGCGTACCTGACGTTCAACCTGCTCGGTTCGCTGCTGCTCGCCGTGCTCGCGGTGGAGGAGCAGCAGTGGGGCTTCCTGCTGCTGGAGACGGTGTGGGCGCTCGTGTCCGCGTGGGGGCTGACACGCCGAGCACGCGGCCTGCCGGTGGCCGGCGCGGAGGCACACTGATCGCGCACTTCGATCCGAGTGGCCGGATACGGTTGCCCACGTGTCCGCGACCACGATCCGAGCGCCCACGATGAGCGCCGTCGACGAGCTGCTCGAGCTGAACGCCGGGCTCGTCGGGCCGTCGACCGGCTACATGGTCGGCGCGCGCGGCGACTGGCCGCGGCTGGTCGCG
>DATHEP010000237.1:0-3164 GCA_035318525.1 Conexibacter sp. | reverse complement strand
CAAGGACATGGCGGAGTTCCTCACGGTCGCGTTCGCGGCGATCGTCGCGCTGATCGCGGTCGCCATCGTCGGCGCGCTGCTCGCGCTGCGCATCACGACGACGCGGCCGCTGCGACGGCTCGGACGCGGCGTGCGCCGCATCGCGCGCGGCGAGTTCGAGCACGAGCTCCAGCGCGGCGGCGCGCTCGACGTGGTCGCGCTGACGGACGACGTCGACTCGATGCGCCGGCGGATCGTCGCGGAGCTGTCGAGCCTGCGCGAGGCGCATGAGCAGCTCGACGAGCAGGCGCGGGAGCTGGCCCGCTCGAACGCCGAGCTGGAGCAGTTCGCGTACGTCGCCTCGCACGACCTGCAGGAGCCGCTGCGCAAGGTCGCGAGCTTCTGCCAGCTGATCGAGCAGCGCTACGGGGATCAGCTCGACGAACGGGGACGGCAGTACGTCGACTTCGCCGTCGACGGCGCGAAGCGCATGCAGCAGCTGATCAACGACCTGCTCGCCTTCTCGCGGGTCGGTCGCGGCGCCGTCGAGCAGCCGCTCGTCGACGGCGACGACGTGCTGCGCCAGGCGCTCGCGAGCCTCGCCGAGTCGGTCGAGCAGAGCGGGGCGCGGATCGACGCCGGCCCGCTGCCGCGCGTGCGCGCGGAGCCGGCGCTGCTCGCCGCGGTCTTCCAGAACCTGATCGGGAACGCGCTCAAGTTCCGCGCCGACGGACGCCCGCCGCACGTCGAGATCTCCGCGCGGCGCGGCGAGGGGGAGTGGCTGTTCACCTGTGCCGACGACGGCATCGGCGTCGAATCGGAGTACGCGGATCGCATCTTCATGATCTTCCAGCGGTTGCATCCGAAGGACGCGTATGCGGGCACCGGGATCGGGCTCGCGATGTGCCGCAAGATCGTCGAGTACCTCGGTGGGCGGATCTGGCTCGACACCGATGTCGGCGACGGCCGCACCACGTTTCGCTTCACCCTGCCAGCGATTGATCTGGAGGAGGCCGCATGAGCCCGCCGCAGCTGCTGAACGCGATCGACGTGCTGCTCGTCGACGACGACCCGGGCGACACGCTGATGATCCGCGAGGCGTTCGCCGACAACAAGGTGCGCAACGCGCTCGCGTGCGTCGCCGACGGGGTCGAGGCGATGCAGTACCTGCGCAGAGAGGGACGCTTCGCGGACGTGACGCGACCCGACCTGATCCTGCTCGACCTCAACCTCCCGCGCAAGGACGGCCGCGAGGTGCTGGCCGAGATCAAGGGCGATCGACAGCTCGCCACGATCCCGGTGGTCGTCCTCACGACCTCTCATGCGGAGGAGGACGTCATGCGGAGCTACCAGTTGCACGCGAACGCGTACGTGACGAAGCCGGTCGACTTCGAACGCTTCATCCAGGTCGTGCGCCAGATCGACGAGTTCTTCGTGACGGTCGTGAAGCTGCCCCAGTAGACGCAGGACATAAGCGGAGGTTATTCCGGTTGTGCTAGGCTGAGAAGCGGAACTCAGTCCGCTTACTTCTGGAGGCATCCCATGACCGCCATCGCCACACAGCCGCTCACCGGCGCCTACACCGCCGATCCCGTCCACTCGAGCTTCGCCTTCGCCGTCCGCTACATGGGCGTCTCGACCTTCCGCGGCACGCTCGACGGCGTGACGGCGTCGCTCACCGCCGGCCCGGACGGCGTCGCGCTCGAGGGCGCCGCGCAGGTCGAGTCGATCTCGATCCGCGCGCCGCAGCAGTTCCGCGACCATGTCCTGTCGGCCGACTTCTTCGACGTCGCCAGCCATCCGCGCGTCGTGTTCCGCTCCACCGACGTGGCGCTCGGCGACGACGGCCGTGCGAAGGTCGACGGCGAGCTGACGATCCGCGGCGTGTCGCTGCCGGTCCGTGCAGAGGGCACGTGGGCGCCGGAGGCGGAGACGCTCAGCGGTCGCCGCGCGCACCTCTCCCTCGAGACGACCGTCGACCGCACCGCCTACGGCCTCGCCTGGAACGCCGACCTGCCGAGTGGCGGCAAGGCGCTCGCGAACGACGTCACGCTGACGATCGAGTTGGCGCTCGTCGCCACCGCACCCACGGAGGCGTAGCGCGATGCGGGTGCTCGGCCTCTCCGGCAGCCTGCGGCGCGGATCCCACAACCGCGCGCTGCTGCGCGCCGCCGCGGCGGCGCTCCCGACGGGCGTGGAGCTCGTCACATGGGACCGCCTCGCCGAGCTGCCCGCCTACGACGAGGACCTCGACGAGGCGCTCGGACCGGCGCTCGAGCCGGTGCGAGCGCTGCGCGCGGCGATCGCCGCCGCCGACGCGCTGCTGATCGCGACGCCCGAGTACAACGCGTCGCTGCCGGGCGCGCTCAAGAACGCGCTCGACTGGGCCTCGCGCCCCTACGCGACGAACCCGCTGCACGGCAAGCCGGCCGCGGTCGTGGGCGCGAGCACCGGCCTGTTCGGCGCCGTGTGGGCGCAGGCGGAGGGGCGCAAGGTGCTTGCGGCGATCGGCGCGGACGTGCTCGAGCGCGAGCTGCCGGTGGGCCAGGCACAGGAGGCGTTCGACGCGGGCGGGCGGCTGCGCGACCCCGAGCTGCGCGCAGCGCTCGACGTCCTCGTCGGCGATCTCGTCGACCGCGCACACCAGTCCGCCGCCGCGCACGTCGCGGAGGCGGCATGATGCACGGTCATGGAGGAGCTTCCGCTCAGCGAGCGCTCGCCGGAGTTGACCGAGCGGGCTGACGCCGCGAGCAACCGCCGCCGCATCCTGGCGGCCGCCTCCGAGCTGTTCGCCGAGCGCGGCCCGGCGTGCGTCTCGATGCAGGACGTCGCGCAGGCGGCGGGCGTCGGCATGGGCACGATGTACCGCCGCTTCGGCGACCGCGCGGGCCTGACGTTCGCCCTGCTCGGCGAGCGCCACCGCGCGTTCCAGGAGGAGCTGCTGCGCGGCGCGCCGCCGCTCGGCCCGGGCGCGCCGCCGGTCGATCGCTTGCACGCCTTCGGCCACCGCCGCCTCGAGCTGCTCGACGACGGCGAGGCCGACACGCTGCTCACGGTCAAGGCGGAGCGTGCGACGCTCGGCGGCCCGGATGGCGCCTACCGCACCCACCTCGCCGTGCTGCTGCGGGAGGCGGTGCCCCACGTCGACGTCGAGTACGCGGTCGACTCGCTCGTGATGGCGTTTG
>DATHEP010000236.1:0-2770 GCA_035318525.1 Conexibacter sp. | reverse complement strand
TTCGTCGTCGCCTGCGTCGCGTACCAGCACGACCACGTGTACGGCACGGCGTACTTCAGGGGAGCGCCGCCAACGACCGTCGCCTACTTCTCGGCCCGCACCCTCGTGGCGGCGGTCGCGATCGCCCTGCTCGCGGCGCTCGCCCTCCACCACCGCCCGACCGTCGAGCGTCTCGCCGCGGCGACGCGCGAGACGACGGCTCGGCGAGCGGTCGCGATCGCCGTGGCGGCGCTCGTCACGCTCGCCTACCTGCTCTCGGCGTTCAACACAGAAGGGACCATCGGCGCCGCCCACCTCGTCGTCTTTGACCACATCGGCTACTGGTCGGAGGAGGCGTTCGCGATCCTTGGCGGACACGCTCCGCTCGTCGACTTCCATGCCCAGTACGGTCAGCTGTGGGGCTATCTGGCGGCCGGCGGGATGACACTGCTCGGGACCTCGCTCGGCGTCTACGTCGGCATCATGCTCGCCGGAACCGCGGGGGCGATGGCGGCGGTGTACGCGACGCTCCGCCGCGTCGCCGGCAGCTCGCTGCCGGCGCTCGCGCTGTTCCTCCCCTTCGTCGCAACGAGCTTCTTCGTGAAGGCAGGGCCGCTCGACAACCGCTACAGCCCGGCCGGCCTCTTCAGCGTCTTCCCGATTCGCTACGCCGGGCCATACGTGCTCCTGTGGCTGGTCGTGCGACGGATCGAGCGCAAGCCCGCGCCCGCGCCGGTGCTGCTGTTCTCGATCGCCGGCCTCGTCCTGATCAACAACCCCGAGTTCGGCCTGCCCGCGCTCGGGGCGACGCTCGCGGCGCTCATCTGGACCGAATCGAGTCGCTCCCTCGTCTCGCTCGCGCGACTGGCCGGCAGCGCGCTCGCCGGGCTCGCCGTGGCGACGGTCGTCGTGTCGGCGCTCACGCTCGCCGTCGCCGGATCGCTGCCGCATTTCGAGCTGCTGCTCACGTACCTCCGCATCTACGGCACGGAAGGCTTCGGTGCGCTTCCGATGCCGGCGCTCGGCCTGCACCTCGTCGTCTACGCGACCTTCGCCGCCGCCATCGTCGTCGCGACCGTGCGGAGCGCCACCCGCGAGCGGGACCTCGTGCTGACCGGAGCGCTCGCCTGGATCGGGATCTTTGGGCTCGGGATCGGCGCGTACTTCGCCGGGCGCTCTCACCCTGACGTGCTGATCGACCTCTTCTCCGCGTGGTCGCTCGCGCTCGTGCTGCTCGCCGTCGCCGTCGTGCGCGCGATCCTCCGACGTCCGTCGCGTCGGCCGAGCGCGGCCGACCTGCTGGTGCTTGCCGGCGTGGGCGTGGCTGCCTGCTCGCTCGCCCAACTGCCCACGCCGTGGTCGCAAGTCGAGCGGCTCGGCAAGCCACAGCCTCGCGAGGCGCGCGTGGCGGCCGTGACGACCGACGTCGTGCGGGAGCTGACGAGACCTGGCGAGCCGGTCGCGCTCTTGATCAAGCACGGGCATCAGAGCGCCTACGAAGTGGGGATCGTGAACGTCACGCCCTATGTCAACATCGGCTCGATGCTGACGTCCGAGCAGTGGGCGGAGACTGCCGCTGCGCTGCGGCGCGCCGGCGGCCGGCAGATGTTCATCCCCAGCACCGTGCTGTTCAGAGAACAGATCGCATGGCTCGAGCAGGCGGGGTTCGAGCCGGTCGAGACAAACGACCTGCTTGGCATCGTCGTGTTCGTCGCGCGCTGAGCGCGCGCCCCCTTACCCCCCGTTGAGCGCGCTCTTGAGCTGCTCGATCGTGGCGACCGGCGTCGGGTCGATGCCGCGCAGGACCGCGACGTAGAGCGAGACGAGGTCGCCGAGCAGGAGCAGCGAGACGAGCCGCTCGGTGCGCGTCTCGCCGCGGCTCTCGATGCGGAACGAGCCGGCGGCACTCGCGCCGATCAGGCCGCGCGTCAGCTCGATCCGCTGGCGCACGCGCGGGTGCAGGTCGGAGTCGTCGAGGAAGACCGCGCTGAAGCGTCCCAGCTCGGCGGCGCCGCTCCAGCCGACGAGCTCATTGTGGTCGAGCTCCGGCAGCTCCGACGCGAACGCCGGGATCTTGCCGTTCTCGTTCAGCTGCGTCTTCCAGCGGTAGGCGATCGGCGCCGTGAGGCCCGCGCCGGCGATCTGCGGCACGGTCCCGTGGAGGCCGCGCGCGAGCTGCTTGGGCAGCGAGTCCTCGGCGCCGTCCGGGCCCCACTCCTTCACCAGCTCCTCCGTGTGAGCGGCGGCGACGTCGATCTCCGAGTGCAGCGACTCGGCGGCGCCGCAGGAGGCGGCGACCTCGAGCGCGATCACGAGCGCGTAGCCGACCGCGGCGCGCGGCTGGAAGGCGCCCGGCAGCGGGATCACCGGCACGCCCTCCTCGCGGGCGGCTTCGGCGAGCTTGCCGCCCGTCGTGGCGACGACGCGGCGGGCGCCGAGCGCGCCGGCGGCCTCGAACGCGGCAAGCGTCTCCTCCGTGTTGCCGGAGTAGCTCGCGCACAGCACGGTCGCGTCGGGCGTCGTCCAGGCCGGCACGCCGTAGTCGCGCATCACGACGATCGGGCGCGAGGCGCGGTCGCCGAGCGCCGCGCGCGCGAGCGCGCCGCCGATCGCCGAGCCGCCCATGCCGGCGACGATCAGGCCGCCGGGCGCGTCGTGCTGCTCGAGCTTCGCCGACTCGACGCGCCACAGCGCGTCGCGCAGGTGCTCGGGCAGCCCGAGGATGTCGTCGACCTGCTTGGCGGCGTCGATCGCGTCGATCGCCTCACGGGTGAGGGCAGCGGACTCGCTC
>DATHEP010000235.1:0-6019 GCA_035318525.1 Conexibacter sp. | reverse complement strand
GTCAGCTCGCGCACGAGCTCGAGCGCCTCGTCGAAGTTGCCGCGCAGCGCGATCACCCGCGCGCCGTGCATGAGCGCCTGGGCGAGCTTGCCGGCCGCGATCTTGCCCTCCGGCACGATCACCGCACAGGTCAGCCCACCGCGCGCGGCGTACGCGGCCGCGCTCGCCGCGGTGTTGCCGGTCGACGCGCAGATGACCGCCTTGGCGCCCTCGCGCACGGCGGCGCTGACGGCGCACGTCATCCCGCGATCCTTGAACGAGCCGGTCGGGTTCGTGCCGTCGAGCTTGAGCCAGACCTCGGCGTCGGCCGCCGCGTATGCCGCGCGAGCCGGGATCCGCTGCGCGGTGCTCGTGCCGGACGGCAAGATCGCGACGGGCAAGCTCGCGCAGGCGCTGATGCACGGCGCGCGCGTGATCGTGCTGCGCGGCAACTTCGACGAGGCGCTGAAGCTCGTGCGCGAGCTGGCCGACCGCCATCCGATCTCGCTCGTCAACTCGGTCAACAGATTCCGCCTGGAGGGCCAGAAGACGGCCTCGTTCGAGATCCTCGAGGCGCTCGGCGAGGAGCGCCCGCTCGACGCGCTCTGCATCCCGGTCGGCAACGCCGGGAACATCACGGCCTATTGGAAGGGCTTCAGAGAGGCTGGCACCGCGCCGCGCATGCTGGGCTTCCAAGCCGCGGGCGCCGCGCCGCTGGTGGAGGGGGCGCCGGTCGCGAACCCGGAGACGGTCGCGAGCGCGATCCGCATCGGCAACCCCGCGCGCTGGGAGGAGGCGATGGACGCGATGACGTCCTCGCAGGGCGCGGTGAGAGCGGTGACCGACATGCAGATCCTCGACGCCTACCGCTTCCTCGCGTCACGCGAGGGCGTCTTCTGCGAGCCGGCCTCGGCGGCCAGCGTGGCCGGGCTGATGGTGCACGGCGCCGGCGACGCGGAGCGCGTCGCGTGCGTGCTGACGGGTCACGGCCTGAAGGACCCCTCGACCGCGCTCGACCAGGCCGGCGCGGTCGTGCCGTGCGAACCGGAGCTGGCGGCCGTCGAGGAAGCCGTCCTCGGCTGATCCATGGTCCGTCGCCGCCTCGTCCGCGTCCCATCCTCCTCGGCCAACCTCGGCCCCGGCTTCGACGTGCTCGCGGCGGCGCTTGCGCTCCATTTGGAGGTGGAGGTCGTCGAGACCGGCAGCTTCGCGATCGAGACCGATCTCGCGATCGCCCGCGACCGACGCAACCTCGTCGTGCGCGCCTTCGAGCGGCTGCACCCGGCGGACGACTTCACGTTCCGCATCGCCTCCGACATTCCGCTCTCCGGCGGACTCGGGTCGAGCGCCGCGGCGATCGTCGCCGGCCTGATGGCGGCCGACCACCTGTTCGAGCTCGACGCCGACGTCTTCGCGCTCGCCTGCGAGGTCGAGGGGCATCCCGACAACGTCGCGGCGGCGGTCCACGGCGGCTTCGTCGTCTGCGCCGACGGCGAGGTCGTGCGCTTCGACCCGCCGACCGGCCTCGAGGGCATGCTCGTCGTACCGCACGAGGCCGTGCGCACGGCCGAGGCGCGAGCGGCGCTGCCGCGGGAGGTCCCGATGGCGGACGCCGTCCACAACGTCGCGCACGCCTCGCTGCTGACGCTCGGCCTCGCGCGAGGTGACTGGGACCTCGTCGCGCGCGGGCTCGACGACCGCCTCCACCAGCCGCACCGCGCGCACCTGTACCCGCGCTCCGCCGAGCTGGTGCGCGTTGCGCCCACGCTCGGGGCGCTCGGGGCGACGATCTCCGGCGCTGGCCCGACCGTCCTCGTCTGGAGCCACTACGAGCAGACGGCCGCGGTCGCCGAGCACCTGCGTGATCGCGCGGACGGCTGGGCAGACGTGCTGCGCGTCCCGTTCGAGTCGCAGGGTGCCGACGTCGTCGAGGTGTAGCGCCCGCCGCGCTACGCCCGCACGCGCACGATCGTCCCGAGCGGCACGAGGCGCACGGCGCGGCGAACCGCCTCTGCCGGGGCGCGCATGCAGCCAAGGCTCGCGGCGGTGCCGATCGTCTCCGGCAGGTTCGTTGCGTGGATCGCGACGCGGTCGCCGCCGCCCCATCCCTGCGGCGTGTGCGGTTGGCGCGCGCTGAGCGCGACGATGCAGCAGCCGTAGACGGAGCCGGGGTCGTTCGTCAGCAGCTTGTCGGTGACGGCGAAGCGGCCGGTCGGGGTGGGCGTCGACCGGCTCCCGACCGCAATCGGGAAGCGCAGCACGACGCGGCGGCCGCGGCGCACCACGACCTCGCGACGGCTGAGCGACGCGACGACGCTGAAGCGCGTGCGGTAGGGGACGAGCGCGGCGTTCGGGGAGATCCAGCCGATGCGGCCGTTCGGCAGCGCCGTCGTAAGCACCCCCAGCCAACCGTCGCGCTCGCGCAGGACCGGCAGCACGGTCGGCGAGTCGAACTCCGTGCGCGGTGTCAGCCCGCCGACGACACGACCGTCGGGGCTGCTGCGCAGCCGCACGGGGCGCGTCACATGGACGGTCAGTTGCCCGCGCGTCCGCCGGCGTGCGGCCGGCGTGGCTTCCGCCGGTGCGTCGGCGGCGTCCGCGGCCGGTGGGGGCGTCGGAGCGGTCGGCGGCGCGGTCACGCCGTCCGGCGTCGGCACCAGCACAGCGGGCGCGGCGGCGGGCTCGTCATCGCCGCAGGCCGAGAGCGCGACGGCGGCGGCGAGCGCGAGGAGGGGAGCGGCGAGCGCGCGCGGCGCGCGTGCGGCGATGCGGCGCATCGCCACCAGGATACGGACCGTCGTCAGTCGCTCAGCAGCGGCTGCAGCCGCGTCCGCGCGCCGTCGAGTGCCAGCCGCGCCAGCAGATCGTCGGCGACGCGCAGGTAGTCCTCGCCGAGATCCGGCCGGTAGTCGACGATCGACTGCGCCCGCTCGGCCGACTCGGCGTACGCGATCGACGGGCGGATCGTCTGCTCGATCAGCTTCTCGCCGAAGTGCTCTCTGAGCGAGTTGTACGCCTCGCGCGAGTGGCGCGTGCGCATGTCGGCGATGTTCAGCACGACCCCGAGCCATTCGAGGTCGGGGTTGAGGTTCTCGCGCGCCAGGTCGATCACCTCGAGCGCCTGCTCGACGCCCTGCATCGCGAAGTACTGCGCCTCGGCGGTCAGCAGCGCGTAGTCGGCCGCGACGAGCGCGTTGACCGTCAGCAGCCCGAGCGCCGGCGGGCAGTCGATCAGCACGACGTCGTAGCCGCCGTTCACGTCGCGCAGCGCGCGTCGCAGCGTCAGCTCGCGGCCCATCTTGCCGCTCATCGCCAGCTCCGACTCGGCCAGCCCGAGGTTCGCCGGCAGGATCCCGTCGTGGACGGCGTCGGCCGCTCTGGCGCGCCCGCTGAGCACGTCTCCGACGGTCGGGCTCGCCTCCGGGTCGACGTCGAGGTAGTCCGACAGGTTGCCCTGCGGGTCGAGGTCCACGGCGAGCGTGGTGAGGCCGATGCGCCGGAAGACGTCGGTGAGCGTGCGCACCATCGTCGTCTTGCCGGTGCCGCCCTTCTGGGAGAGGACTGCGATCGTGACCGCCACCGCGCCGCGCACCATAGCGGCGCGGCGCGGGCGGTCCGCCAGTGGGGGTGCGGTGGTGGGGCCGCCTATCCGAGCAGCGCCTCGGGCTGGGGCGCCCTGAGCACGTCGTGCTCGTCGGCCATGCCTGTGACGTCGACGAAGTAGAGCCGGTGGCGGCCTACGACGAGCTCGTCACCGTCGCTGAGCGGGTGCCACTCGATCCGCTCGCCGTTCACGAACACGCCGTTGAGGCTGCGGTCGTCGAGCACCCTGACGCCGTCCGGCTGGCGCACGACGAGGGCGTGGCGGCGCGAGACAGTCGGGTCGTCGAAGCGGATGTCCGCCGCAAGGCTGCGGCCGACGCGTGTCCACTCGCGCGCGAGGCGGTGCACGACGGTCTCGTCGTCGCCGTCGTCGTAGACGAGGTACTGCCCGTCGTCGGTCAGGTCCGCGCGCACGTCCGAGAGCCACGCGTCATCCGCCTCCCGGGTCTCCGGCAGTGCCGGCGCCGGCGTGTGCGCGGACGTGAACAGCGATGCGCGCACGAACGCGTCCCCGCCGCAGCTCGGACACGACGGCAGCGTGTCGGCGGCGGCGAGGGAGACGACGTAGTCGCAGCCGACGCACCGGAAGGTCCCGGTGCCGACGAGGGTCCCTGACGCATGTGACTCCATGTCCCCAACCTCCGTGCGCCCGCCGCGAGAGGGGCGCGATCAGACGCAATCAACGATGTGACGAGCTTGCCAGGCGCGGCGTGCTCGCCTGGCCGCGGGGGCGGCCCGCGCTCCTCCTACCCAGCCGCGGCGCCGCCTCAAACGCGAGTTCGGGTTCGAACGCGAACGCGAACGCGCAGCATCACGCCACCTGGGCAGGACCCGGCGGTTCGCCGGCGAACTCGAACGCATGTCCCGCGACGTCAGCCACGAGCCCGAGCTCGAGCGGCAGTTGCTGCGCCGCAGCGTGATGGCGCTGGCGGCCGGCCGCGACCGCTGCGACGGCTGCCACCGCACGCCGCTCGTCGGCGAGCGCGTCCACGTCTACGACGGTGGGCGCGTGCTGTGCGAGCTGTGTCGCCGCGAGCGACGGGAGTCACCGGTGCGCTCGGAGGCGGTGCTCGGCAGCGAGCACGGTCACACGGTCCGGCTGACCGACCGGCGTCCGCTGCCGGTACGCCGCGCGGCCTGACGACCCGCCGCCCGGCGGCAGGCCGGCTCGTCTGAGCGCTCGTTACACTCCGGCGCGCCGTGGATCCCGTCTCCAGCAGCGTCACGATCGCCCGCCCTCGCGCCGAGGTCTTCGCCTACCTCACCGACGTGGCGAGCCATGCCGAGTTCAAGGACCACTACCTCGTCGACTGGCACATGACGCGCGAGGAGACCGCCGGCGCCGGCGCCGGCGCGCGCTTCCGCGAGCGGCTGCCGCTCAGCCGCTTCGGCTGGGGCGACTACACGCTCGTCGACGTCGAGCCGCCGTTCCGCATCGTCGAGCGCGGCCGCGGCGGCAAGTTCAACCGCGTGCGCGCGATGGGCGAGTGGACGCTTTACGACGCCCCCGGCGGCATGACGCGCGTCGACTACCGCTACGAGACGCAGCCGGCCAAGTTGAGCGACAGGTTGATGGAGCTGGTCGCCGGTCGTGGCTGGTGGAAGCGCAAGCTCGGGCGGGCTCTGCGGCGCCTCCAGTCGATCCTCGAGGAAGACCGGGCCCGCGGCAGACGAGCGACGATCGCCGCCCGGTAGATCACTAGACTTCCCGCCCCATATGACGAATCGAACTCTGCGACTCCCCCTGCTCCTGACGGCGGCACTGCTGGCCGCGCTGACACTCGCCGCCTGCGGTGGTGGCCACAAGAACCCGACCGAGCACGGCGAGGGCGAGGGCGCCTACATCCAAGCCGGCCCGCTGATCTACCAGGTGCAGATGTCGCGGCAGCTCGAGCCGGGCAACATCGAGGACGTCGAGTACCTCCAGGGCCTGCCGGCCGCCGAGCCGCCGCTGGAGGGCGACGAGCTGTGGTTCGGCGTCTTCATGCGCGTCCAGAACGCGACGGACGACGCGCACGAGAGCGCCGAGGAGTTCAAGATCGTCGACACGGTCGGCACCGAGTACGAGCCGATCGAGCTGCCGGCGAGGAACCCGTTCGCCTACGTGTCCGCCCTGATCCAGGGCGAGCAGGTGCAGCCGGTCTACCCGGACCCCGAGAGCGGCGCAGGCGCCGGGCCGACCCAGGGCTCGATGTTGCTGTTCAAGCTGAACACCTCGGTCTACGCGAACCGGCCGGTCGAGCTCGAGATCGAGTCGCCCGAGGGCGGCGAGCCCTCGACCGTCGAGCTGGACCTCTAGCTGTAGTTCCTAGGAACGTTGTTCATCCGGGCCTCCTTGGAGGCTGGGTGGTGCTTGAAGCCCCCAGTCCCAAGGGAGGACACCGGATGAGGTTGCACGCTAACGCGCCGCTCGGCCCGAAGGGCAGGGAGCGGATGG
>DATHEP010000234.1:0-3281 GCA_035318525.1 Conexibacter sp. | reverse complement strand
GAGCGCGGCGAACTTCACGACCGCGAACGCGCCGCCGAGCGCGGGCGCGACGTCGCCGCCGTGCCCGCCGAGCGCGAGCAGCAGGAACGCGTCCTCGACCGCGTCCGCGGCCGCCGTGACGAGCGGCAGCAGCGCAATCGCGCCGCCGGGCCGCGCGAAGCGGACCCAGCCGCGGCGCAGCGCGCCGTCGCGGACCGCCTTGACGGCCAGCCACAGGAAGAGTCCGTACGCGACGAGGTAGAGGTAGTCGAGCCACAGCGACAGGCGCGCTGCGTCGCGGCCCTCGTCGCCCCACGCGGCGAGGATCTCGCCCGCCCGGTCGCTCGTGAACGCCAGCTCGAAGTCGACGATCCCGTGGCCGCCCGCGTCCTGCATCGTGCCGTCGAGCGCGAGCAGCACGGCAAACAGGCCGAGCGTGACGATCGCGAGGATCCACAGGGCGCGCCGCCGGGTCATGCGCGGCAGCTTGCCACGCCACCGCGCCACGGCGAGCCGGTTCGGCGGCGACCGCCCTACGGCGCCGGCGGATGCGCGGCCTCGTAGGCCGCTGCCAGTCTTCTCGGCGCGCGGCGCAGCCAGGCGGAGACGATCAGCTCGCGCAGCTCGTCCTCCGCCACGAGCGCCAGCTCGATCCCCGTCCAGCCCTGCCGGCCCCACGCGCCCGGCGCCGGCTCGAACGCCTCCGGCGAGACCGCGACGAGCGCGCGCTGCTCGGCCGGGTCGAGCCGCAGGTTCATGCGTCCCTCGCGCGGCAGCGAGCCGAAGACCTTGCCGCCGACGCGGAAGTCGGCCTTGCCGAAGTGGCTCGCCTCCTCCGTCTCCGGGAGAGCGAGCGCAAGCGCGCGAGCGACCTGCGCGTCAGCAGCCATCGCGGCGCAGCATGGCACGGTAGCGGCGCATCGCCCAAGGCTGCCAGTCGGCGTGCGTCTGGCTGCGCAACCCCGCGACGCGCTCGTGGTGGTAGGGCGAGGCGAGGCTCTCGGCGTGCCCGATCACGTCCCGCACGGGGATCTTGAGCCGGCAGCGCAGCCATCGCGTCAAGCGCAGCGACGCGCGCATCTGAGCGGGGTCGTCCAGCACCTCCTGCTCGGCGTAGCCGACGTGCTCGATGCCGATGGCCGTCCAGTTGAGCCCGACGGTGTGCCGGCACATGAAGCGCACCGGCGTGAGCTGGAAGATCGTTCCGTCGCGGTCGATGACGAACTGCGAGCAGAGGCCGGGAAGCTCGTTCAGCTCGCCGTCCGGGACGTCGGGCGCGAACACGGCGTAGGTCGCCGCCGCCGAGTCGTTCACCGTCAGGTGCTCGACGATCACGCGAGGGCGCGCGATCCGCGCGCGGCGCAGGCCGTAATGCCGCTCGGCGTAGGCGACCGTCTCCGCTCGGCGCTGCGGCGTGAGCGGGATCCGCCACTGCTCAATCGCCGGGCGGGGCGGCACGATCCGCGGCGCTGCGGTCGCGGGCGGTGGGACGGTCGGCGTCGAAGCGGTGGCGGGCGCGACCTGCGCCGTGGTGGACGAGGTCGCGACGCCGGCCGATCCTCCGCAGGCGCCGCACGCCGCCGCGACCGCGCCGGCGAGGATGCAGATCGCCGCCCGCACGGTCAGATGCGATCGGGATCGATCGAGTGCCCGAGGTAGCGCTGCGCGTAGGGGTTGAACTGCACGACGAAGCGCCGCTTGAGGCGCGTCGCAGTGACGTCGCCCGGCTGCACCTCGTCGCATCCGCACGCGCGGTGCTGCACGTCCGCGCGGGCAGAGGCCTCGAGCGCGGCACGCAGGGTCGCGTACGCCTGCGCGAGCCGCTGCGGCTGCTCCGGCACGGCGATCTGATCGAGCCGCGCGAGCAGTTGGCGCCGGTTGCGCAGCGCCGCCCCGTAGTCGCGCTGGAGAAGCGCGGCGTCGCGGCCGCGCGCGGAGCGGCGCAGGACACTGTCGATCGCCTGCACGGACTCCGGTACGTCGGCGGCCTCGGGCGTCGTGGCGGCTGCCTCCGGCGGGTCGCTCGCGAGGGGCGCCAGGCGCTGGACGACCGACGGCGCCTCGCTCGCGGTCAGGAAGAAGCGCCACGAGGCGACGCCTCCGCCGAGCAGCACGCTCGCAACGGCCGCGGCGATGACGATCGGATTGCGCCAGCGCTCGTTCGCGGTCGGCGTGCCGAGCACGAAGCGGTCCGGCGGCGGCGCCGGCGCGGAGGGCGCGGCGGGCGGGTCCGGAGGAGGCGGCGCGGCAGGAGGCGGGGGCGGCGCCGCAGCCGGCTCCGGCGGCGCTGCAGCGGCGACCGTCGCCCCGCAGCTCGTGCAGAACCGCGTTCCGGGGACGAGCCCGCTGCCGCACGCCGCGCAGTAGGCGGGCGTGTCGTCCGGCGGCGTCACGGCCCGCTCCGGGGAGCGGCGCTCTCGAGCAGCTGCGGCGCGCGCACGACCTCGACCGGCATGTCGTCCGGCAACGGCTCCAGCGGCAGCAGTCCGTGCGCCGCATCGACCGCCTCGCCGGTCGAGGCGTGCAGCGCCTCGCGCATCGCCTTCGCGACGTCGTAGCGGTAGACGAGGTGCAGCTCGGTCCCCCGTCCCGTCAGCGTCTGCCAGCGCCGCCCGGCGACCATCAGCGCGAAGTGGAACGGCGAGAAGCGCCACCACAGCGTCCAGCCGACGTACAGGTCGGTGCCGTAGGAGAAGCACGTCACGTATCCGGTCAGGATCCCGTGTCGCACCTGCAGGTAGTCGCGGCGCGGATGGCCGGGCTGCGAGAGCTGCCGGATCGAGATGCTGTCGACCGGGGCCCTCCGTCTGCGCAAGGTGTGGGCGACGTGTCCGAAGACGGCCTGCGCGTCAGACCCTCTGCCCTCGACCAGCGTCTTCCACTCCGACAGCGAGACGGGGATCCGCGTGAAGAGGTAGACGAGGAACGCGGCGAGCCACACGAACACGGCGATCTGGCTGCCCGTTCTGACGCCGAAGGCGATCATCACGACGAGCGTCGCGATCGCCGCGATCACGCCATAGACGAACGCCTGCAGGGCCGCCGCACCGACGAAGTTGGCGCTCAAGGGGTCGAGGTGCTCGACCGCGCGCTCGTAGCCGCCGCTCCGCGCGTTTCCCGCGCTGACCGGGGGACCCGGCTCCCCCTCGAGCGGCGGCGGAGGCATCTCTGCGCCGCAGTGCCCGCAGAACGCGTCATCGGCCTTGCCCTCCGCGCCGCATCTCGCACACGCCTGCATGCCAGCCTCCCGTGATCCGCCGCCGCCTGGACGAGACCGTGCAGGATGCCATGCAACCAGATTC
>DATHEP010000233.1:0-2163 GCA_035318525.1 Conexibacter sp. | reverse complement strand
GCGCGTAGCCGAGGTTGTGCAGCGCCGCCGGCCGCGCGCCCGGCTGCGCCACGCACTCGCGGAACGCCACGACCGCGTCCGACCACTTACCCTGCCGCATCAGCGCGAGGCCGATGTAGAAGCGGGCCGCCGCGTCGGTCTCGCGCAGCTCGGTGACGCGGCGGAACTCGCGCATCGCCTCGTCGAGCATTCCCGTCTTGTAGAAGGCGATGCCGAGGTTGCGGTGCTCGTCCACGCGCGTGTCGCTCACGACGGCGCTGCTCGGCCAGCTCGATCACGCCGTATCGCTGCTCACCGAGGGGATCGGACTCCATCCGCGCGCCGCCGCGCTGCACAACAACCTTTCCGCCGTGCAGGAGCGGCGCGGCTACCATCCCGAGGCCATGCAGGCCGCGGAGCAGGGATTGCTCGAGGATCCCGGCGTGCCGCAACTGCACAAGAACCTCGGCGACTGCCACTATCGCGCCGCGCGCTACGACGACGCGCTCGAGTGCTATCAGCGCGCCCTCAAGCTGAATCCGCTCCTCGGCGACGACGTCTACCTCAAGCTCGGCAACATCCGCTTCAAGCGGCAGGAGCGCGACGAGGCGGTGCGCTGCTGGGAGCAGGCGCTCGAGCTCGACCCGACCAACGCCATCGTCCGCACCAATCTGGACGCCGTCCGCCAGGTGCTGTAGCCGTGCACGATCTCTCCGACGCGGGATTCGCGGCCCTCACCGCGAAGATCTCTCGCGAGCGCGGCTTCGGCTGCGCCAGCTACAAGGAGAAGTGCCTGCGCCGCCGCATCGCGGTGCGCATGCGCGCCCGCGGCGTGCACACCTACGGCGACTACGCCGACGTGCTCGACGCCGACGGCGCCGAGTACGAGAAGCTGCTCGACGCACTCACCATCAACGTCACCAAGCTGTTCCGGAACTGGGAGACGTACGCCGCGATGGCGGAGACGGTCGTGCCCGCGCTGCTGGACCGCGACCTGCCGCGGATCGACGTGTGGAGCGCCGGCTGCTCCTCGGGCGAGGAGCCGTACTCCGTCGCCGCCCTGTTCCACCGGCACGCCGAGCGCGCCGGCACGCTCGACTCGCTCCCCGCGCGCCTCCGGATCCTCGGCAGCGACATCGACGCGCGCTGTCTCGCCGCTGCGGAGCGGGGCACGTTCGAGGAGGGGGACTTCGTCGATACGCCGGACGAGCTCCGGCGCCGATACTTCGAGCAGGAGGCGCCGTTCGGCATCGTGCCCGACGTCCGCCGACTCGTCCGGTTCGAGCGCCGCGACCTGCTCGCCGAGGAGGCGCCGGCCGGCGCGCATCATCTCATCTGCTACCGCAACGTGCTGATCTACTTCGATCGCGAGACGCAGGAGCGGTTGTTCGACAAGTTCCACCGCGCCCTGGCGCCGGGCGGCTTCCTCGTGCTCGGGAAGGTGGAGACATTGCTCGGCGTCGCGCGGACGCGCTTCGCTCCCGTGGACGCGCGCGAGCGCATCTTCCGCGCGATATGAGCGCGGAGCCGCTCGAGGTCCGCGTGAAGGTCGCCGACTACGCGGTGCGCCGCGGCGATCAGGTCATCGCCACCATCGGCCTGGGCTCGTGCGTGGCGATCGCCCTGTACGACCGCGCCACGCGGACCGGCGGGCTCGCCCACATCCTGCTGCCCAGCCAGGCGATGTCCCGCGAGACGGCGAATCCGGCGAAGTTCCCCGAGACGATCGTCCCCCTCATGCTGGAGGAGATGCGCGCCCTCGGCGCGGGGCCGGCGGCGCGGATCAGCGCGAAGATCGTCGGCGGCGCCAGCATGTTCGGCCAGCTCGTGGCGGGCAGCGGCATCAACGTCGGCGAGCGCAACGTCGCCGCCACGCGCGAGGTGCTCGCGACTGCCGGCGTGTCGATCGTCGGCGAGGACACGGGCCTCGACTACGGGCGCAGCGTGTACTTCCACCTCGCCGACGGCCGGCTCGAGGTGCGATCCCTGAAGAAGGGGGATCGTGTCCTCTAGGGCGGCTCCCACCGTCCTCGTCGTGGACGACAGCGCGTTCATGCGGCGCGTGATCTCGCGGCTCATCGACGACTCCGGCGAGTTCCGAGTCGTCGGCACGGCGCGCAACGGCGTCGAGGCCCTGGCGCAGATCCACGCCCTCGACCCGCAGATCGTCACGCTCGACGTCGA
>DATHEP010000232.1:0-2076 GCA_035318525.1 Conexibacter sp. | reverse complement strand
AGCGTGAGCGACAAGCTGAGCTTCCAGTTCGGCGGGCACCACTACACGGCCGTGGGCTTCCGCACCAAGGACGGGATGGTCTGCTCGGCGCTGGTGGAACCGAAGTCCGAGCGCGCGAACGGCGGCATCGGCTGTATCGGCGCGCGTTCCCTGCGGCGCGCTCTCGCGGAGGGCCCGGGGCGGCTGTCCGGCGGAGGGGGCGGCCGGCCGACGATCGCGAACGGCTTCGCGCGCGCGGAGGTGGTGAGCCTGACGCTGACCGGCGCGGGCGATCACGGCATGGTCGCGCTGTCCGAGGCGTGGAGGCCCAGAGGTCCCGACAGCACGCCGATTCGCTTCTTCTACCTGGTGATGGACACGGAGACGGCGGGCCCGCGGGCGCCGCTGCTGCCGGAGGGCCTCCGAATAGAGGCACGGCTCGACGACGGGAGCGTCATCGAGCTGCCGCGCTAGCCCGCCCCGCTCGGCGCATGAGGTACAGGGCGAGCAGAAGCGGCAGGCCCGCCAGCAGCAGCGTGTAGGCGGCGTTGTAGGCCCACCAGGGCGTGGGCACCGGCTCGAAGCGGACCAGGACCCAGACGAGTGGATACGCGACGCTTGCGAGCACCATCGCGCTCGCGAGCGCCGACGCCGGCCGGGCGCGCGCCGTGCGCCAGGTCACGACGACCGCCACGGCCAGCGCGATGCCGAGGATCCGCAAGAGCGGCCGCGATTCTGGGATCCAGGGCATGGAGTAGGGCGGCCCCAGCTCGATGGTTGGCGGTCCTTCGAGCGTCCGTGTCTGCCAGTTCGGCGAGTAGTGCATCATGATGGTCGGCTCGCGCGCCGGTCCCGGGAACAGGTAGACCGCCGCAATGACGGCGGGGGAGAGGCCGGCAGCCAACCGTGTATGCACAGCGCGCAGCGGCCGTCCGCCGCGCGGCAGGCTCAGCCCGGCAGCAACAAGCAGCAGGGTGGGAAGGAGCGATGCCACCCCGATGTCCACTCCCCAGCCGTGGTAGAAGCTCGGCGTGCCGGTGAAGTCCGTCCCGGTCCCGAAGCCGAGGTAGGGCGAGGCGGCGACGGCGAAGACGAGGAGCGCGCCGCCCGCCGCCAGGCGCCCTCGCTCGAGCGCCGCGCCCACCACCGCGACCAACGAGCCGCCGAGCAAGAGCACCCAGCCCTCGCCGGGCGGCCAATGGTCGTAGCGCGAGATGAATCCGAAGGTCCAGACGAGGAGCAGCGTGGCCGCGAGGGGCAGCGCCAGCACGGCCAGCGCCTCGCGCCAGGGCGCGTGCCGCATCTCGCTAACGGCCAGCCCGGCCCGCGTGCGTACTCCCGCCACTGCGAGTGAGAGCGATTCGCGCGGTAGGACGCGTAGGCCGCGGGCATCCACCGCCTCGCGCGCGCAGTCGCGGATCACGCGGGCATCGCTGCGGCGCGCTCGGGGGAAGGTGAGGGTGGCGAGACCCGTGAGCGTGTCGCTGAGGCGACGGCGTCCGCGCCCGCTCATGCGAGGCCCTTCGCCTGTCTCGGCCGGGTGCGGCGGACCTGCACGACGTGTGCGGCCGCTGCCAGCCGGTCGGCCTCCTCGACGACGGCGTCGCGCCCGGCGTCCGTGAGCCGGTAGTAGCGCCGCAGGCGGCCCTCCACCGTCTCCTCGCCGTCGATCTCGACGAGGCCTCGCGCCGCCATGCGGTCGAGCGCGCCGTAGAGCGTGCCGGCCGTGAGGCGCACCTCGTCACCCGAGAGCTCGGCGGCGCGGGTGGAGATCGCGTAACCGTGCAGCGGACCGTCGAGGAGCGAGGCGAGCACGAAGTAGCTGGCGGGTCGCAGTTCCATACTGCGAGTCACGATATATCGCGTGACGACCTATGTCAACGATGCGACCCGGTCCAGCAGCAGCCTGCGCTCGCGCTCGTTGCGCGTCATCGAGGCGGCCAGCTCGAGCTCGGCTCGCGCCTCCTCGTCGCGGCCGAGCCTGGCGAGCAGGTCGCCGCGCACGCTCGACAGCAGGTGGTAGCCCTCGAGCGACCCCTCCACGACCAGTTCGTCCACCAGCTCCAGTCCTGCGGCCGGGCCGAATGCCATTCCCAC
>DATHEP010000231.1:0-2789 GCA_035318525.1 Conexibacter sp. | reverse complement strand
TCCTCAGAAGCTTCACCGACCTGCGCACCGGCGACCACATCGTCCACGAGGACCACGGGATCGCCCGCTTCGCCGGCTTTGACACCAAGACCGTCGCCGGCGTCACCCGCGACTACCTGAACCTCGAGTTCCAGGGCGACGACAAGGTCTTCATGCCGGTCGATCAGCTGGCGAAGATCTCGCGCTACCTCGGTGCCGACGGCGGCGCCCCGACGTTGTCCAAGCTCGGCGGCACGCGCTGGGACAAGGTCAAGGCGCGCGCCCGCCGCGCCGCGCAGGAGCTTGCCGGCGAGCTGCTCAACCTCTACGCCGAGCGCAAGCGCCGCCGCGGGCACGCGTTCCCGGAGTTCTCCGAGGAGCTGCGCGACCTCGAAACCAACTTCCCCTATCGCGAGACGCCGGACCAGCGCGACGCGATCGAGTCCGTGATCGCCGACATGGAGTCCGAGCGCCCGATGGACCGCCTGATCTGCGGCGACGTCGGCTACGGCAAGACCGAGGTCGCGCTGCGCGCCGCGGTCAAGGCCGCCTCGGACGGCAAGCAGGTTCTGATGCTGGTCCCGACGACGATCCTCGCGCAGCAGCACTACGGCACGTTCGTCGAGCGCCTGCGCGACCAGCCGTTCGAGATCGAGCACGTCTCGCGCTTCCGCGCCGCCGCCGACCAGCGCGCGGCCGTCAAGCGCTTCACCGAGGGCAAGGTCGACATCCTGATCGGCACGCACCGGCTGCTCTCGCGCGACGTGCGCGCGAAGGACCTCGGGCTGCTCGTGGTCGACGAGGAGCAGCGCTTCGGCGTCAAGCAGAAAGAGCTGATGCGCCAGATGAAGCTCAAGGTCGACGTGATCTCGATGAGCGCGACGCCGATCCCGCGCACGCTGCAGATGTCGCTCGCCGGCCTGCGCGACATCAGCGTGATCGAGACGCCACCCGAGGGTCGCCGGCCGGTCAAGACCTACGTCGGCGAGTACGACGAGCAGCTCGTGAAGGCGGCGATCGAGCGCGAGCGGGCGCGCGGCGGACAGGCGTTCTTCCTGCACAACCGCGTCGAGACGATCGACGAGACGGCGGAGCGGCTGCGCGCGCTGGTGCCGCAGACGCGCTTCGTCGTCGCGCACGGGCAGCTCGAGGAGCACCAGCTGGAGGAGCGCATGCTGTCCTTCCTGCGCGGCGAGGCGGACGTGCTGGTGGCGACCAGCATCATCGAGTCCGGCATCGACATCCCGCAGGCGAACACGCTGATCGTCGAGCGCGCCGACCACTTCGGGCTGGCGCAGCTCTACCAGATCCGCGGGCGCGTCGGCCGGAGTCGGGAGCGCGCGTATGCGTACCTCCTGTATCCGTCCGCTGCCGCGCTGACGCCCGATGCGGCGCAGCGACTGTCGGCGCTGTCCGACTACACGGAGCTGGGCGCCGGCTTCAAGGTCGCGATGCGCGACCTCGAGCTGCGCGGCGCCGGCAACCTGCTCGGCGACGAGCAGTCCGGCCACGTCGCCGCGCTCGGCTTCGAGCTGTACATGCAGATGCTCGACGAGGCGGTGGCCGAGATGAGCGGGGACGGCGCGGGCGGGTGGGACGAGGTCGAGTGGGAGCCCGTGAGACTCGACGTCAACGTCGACGCCTACGTCCCGGCCGACTACGTCCCCTACGAGCAGGCCAAGATCGACGTCCACCGCCGGATCGCCGGGTCGCGGGAGGTCGCCGAGCTGCGCGAGCTGCGCGCCGAGCTGGAGGACCGCTTCGGCCCGCTGCCCGAGCCGCTGCACAACCTGCTGCTGCTGCAGCAGGCGCGCATCAAGCTCGGCGAGGCCGGCGCGCGCGCCGTCAGCTTCCGCGGCGGCCGGCTCGCGGTCACGCCGATCGAGCTCGACTCGCGCCGCGCGAAGCGGATGCGCGAGGAGATCCCCGAGGTGCTCTACGAGTCCGGCAAGTCGCAGCTCTCGATGCGCGTGCCGGACGATCCGGCGGCGCGCTTTCCGGCCGTCGTGCGCGCCGCCGACGTGCTGCTGGCGGTCACGCGCGAGGCCGCATGAGCCACCTCCCCGGCGGCGACGCACCCGCGGTTCGCTAAAAGTTCGATAACGATTGGCGCAACCGGCGCACATGCATGACGGGTTCGCTAGAGTGCCCGTGCTCGTGAGGAAAACACTTCGCATCCTTCTGGCGCTGGGCGCCTTTTTTGTGGCCGCGACCGCGCTTGCCGCCTGCGGCGGCAGCGACGACAACTCCGTTCCGGGGAACGCCGTCGCGAGCGTCGACGGCACCGCGATCACGAAGGCCGACTACGACAAGTGGGCCGAGATCACGGCGAAGGGCAGCGCGGAGGGCGGCCAGCCGGTGGTCGTCCCCGACCCGCCGGACTACACGAGATGCATCGCCGAACTGCGCGAGGCGAGAACGGCGAGAGGGCAGCCGAGACCGTCCGACGTCACGCTGAGAGCTCAGTGCAGACAGCAGGAGCAGCAGCTCGTCGAGCAGACGATGAGCACGCTGATCCAGCAGATCTGGATAGAAAAGGAAGCGGAGGAGCAGTCCGTCACCGTCTCCGACGCTGAGGTCAGAAGACAGCTCGAGGAAACGAGAAGACAGTCGTTCCCGACGGCGAGAGAGTACGAGAGATTCCTCAGACAGTCCGGCATGACGGCCGCTGACGTCGAGGAGCGCGTACGCATACAGGCGCTCGCCACGAAGCTGACGAGAAAGATTCAGGACAGTGCCGTACCTATCAGCGAAGCGGACGTCAGAGAGTATTACGAGAGAAACAGAGAGCAGTTCGCGGTGCCCGAGCG
>DATHEP010000230.1:0-4532 GCA_035318525.1 Conexibacter sp. | reverse complement strand
ACCTCAGAGCGGACTGTTACGTCCTAGAGGTAGTTCTGCTTGGCGGTCACCCCGCAGTTTCTGTACGGTCAGGTTTTCTGACCTGCGATCGGGGGCGAGGTGTCTAGAACATCGTGGTCGACTGGTTGGTGGGGACGGACGCCTGACGGAACAGCTGCGCGTCGAAGTCGGCCGGCCGCACATCAGCCGTCGCGCCCACGAGCCGCTCCAGCTGCGCCTCGACATCCGCGTCGGCACCCGGCTCGTAGGATCGTCGGCCATCGTGCTGCTGTCGCTGGAGCATGTCGCCAAGACGCACTGGGTCGGTCCGTACGAGAAGCCGACGTTGGTGGACGTCTCGCTGTCGCTTGCGCCCGGAGACTTCGTCGGGATCTACGGAGGCCGCCGCGCGGGCAAGTCGACGCTGCTGCGTCTCAGCGCCGGTCTCGATGTGCCAGACCGCGGCGTCGTGCGCTTCGACGGCATCGATCTCGCGACCCTCTCACGTGCCCGGTTGGGCGCGCGGCGCCTGCGGGAGATCGGCATCGCGGCCGGTGGCGGGCCGCGCAGCATCGAGCTGACGGTCGCCGACTACGTCGCGCTGCCGTTGATGGGCGAGCGACCGGCGGTCGTGCGGCACCGCGTGCGCGACGCGCTCCAGCGTGTCGGCGTCCTGGAGTGTCGCGAGGCGACGTGGCCGCAGCTCTCCGACAGCGAGCGGATGCTCGCCAGCGTCGCCCATGCGATCGTGCGCCGACCGCGGCTCCTGCTCGCGGACGATCTGGTGGTGCGGTTGGACGCGAGCCAGGACCACGAGGTCGTCGCGCTGCTAGTCGACCACGATGTTCTCGGTCTTCGGCGCGCTCGTCGGGTTCCTGTTCGCGTTCAGCGCGATGCTGCTGACGGTGCCGAACCGGCGGCGCCTGATCGATGACCTCGACATCGAGGGGTACAGCCCGGGCGCGATCCTGAAGATCCTGCTGTTCGACGCGCTCGCGCTCGGCATCGCCGCCTCCGTGCTCGGGATCCTGCTCGGCGGGTCTGTCCGATGAAGTGTGTGTGGTCGTGGTGATCGATCAACGGGCTGGCTTGTGTGCCGGCCGCGATGGGAGCCCTGGAGGGGCGAGCGTCGTGGCCGGCACGGGCGGCCCGAGAAGGGACCTATCACCATGAGCAGCATGAAGTCCAAGCGGCGCCCCGAGCCGGGCGCTGAACCTGAGGCCCTGGGGCCGCCTGAAGAGGTCGTTGATCGCCTTGCCGGCTTGTTGCCGGAAGGGGCGCTGGAAGACGCTGTGAAGGGCTTGCGGCCGGAGGAGCTGTCCGGGCCTGGCGGGCTGCTTTCGCAGCTGGCGGGCCGGGTCGTCGAGGCGGCGCTCGAGGCGGAGATGACCGGCCATCTCGGCCATCCGCCGGGCGGTCGGCCGCAGAGCTCGAACGTCCGCAACGGCGCGACGGCCAAGACGGTGCAGACCGATCTGGGGCCGGTCCAGATCGCCACGCCCCGTGACCGCGAGGGCTCGTTTGAGCCGCAGCTCGTCAAGAAGCGCCAGACGCGGCTCGCCGGGCTGGACGAGAAGGTCCTGGGCCTCTACGCCGGCGGGATGACCGTCCGCGACATCAGCGATCACCTGTCCGAGCTCTACGGCACCGAGATCGGCCGTGACACGATCAGCCGGATCACCGACGCCGTCTTGGAGGACGTCGCCGCGTGGCGCACCCGGCCGCTCGATCAGGTCTATCCGATCGTCTACTTCGACGCGATGATGGTCAAGGTCCGCGAGGACCGCTCGGTGCAGAACCGCGCCTGCTACCTCGCCCTGGGGGTCACCTGCGACGGCGACCGCGAAGTCCTCGGGATCTGGTGGCAGGACACCGAGGGCGCGAAGTTCTGGCTTGCCGTCCTCAACGACCTGCGCCAACGCGGCGTCCACGACGTCCTGATCGCCTGCGTCGACGGCCTCAAGGGCTTCCCCGAAGCGATCGAAGCGACGTTCCCGCAGACGTGGGTGCAGACCTGCATCGTCCACCTCATCCGCGCCTCGTTGCGCTACGTCAACTACCGCGACAAGAAGAAGGTTGCGACCGCGCTGCGACCGATCTACACCGCCCCGAACGCGGAGGCCGCGCTCGAGCGGTTGCAGGCCTTCGACACCGAGTGGGGCGCCCGCTACCCAGCCGCCGTCGGGGCCTGGCGCACGAGCTGGGAGCACGTCACCCCGTTCCTCGCGCTCCCCGAAGACCTGCGCCGCGCCGTCTACACGACCAACACGATCGAGGGGCTGCACCGCCAGGTCCGCAAGGCGATCAAGACCCGCGGGCACTTCCCCGACGAGCAAGCCGCGACCAAGCTCATCTACCTCGCGCTGATCAAGGCCGACGCGAAATGGCAGCGCAACCGCGCCTGGACAGCCGCCCGCTCGGCCCTCAAGATCCACTTCGGAGACCGATTCCCCGGCTGACGCCGAAACCGACCATCAACAAGCCGCCACGGCCTCACACACAGAAGAACGGACAGTCTCTGCTCGGCGACCAGGTCGCTCGCGCGCTCTTCGACGAGACGCCGCAGTTCCTCCAGTACGCCTTCGCCGTCAGCTCCGAGCGCCTCATCACGGTCGGCAACGTGCTGATCGCGGCCGGCGGCGGGATCGCCGCGAGCTGCATCGCCGTGCTCGGCCCTACCCTCCCCGCGTTGCGCGCGCGCCGAAAGCCGCCCGCGTACGAGCAGCCGCGAGCCGGCGGCATGGACCGTGCGGTGCTTGGCGGACTCGTGCTCCTCGCAGGAGGCGTCGCCGTCGTCGTCGCCGCGCCGGCGTCGGCCGTGCTCGGCATCGCCGGGCTCGTGTGCCTGACGTTGTCGATGCTGCTGCTCCTGCCGTCGCTCCTGCGGCTCATGGTCGACGGCGTCGAGCTGCTCACGCGCAACATGCGCAGCATCGTTCCGTTCCTCGCGATGTTCGACCTGCGCGACCCGGCAGCGCGCGTTCGTACGCTCGCCGTAGCGGCGACCGGGGCGGTCGCGGTGTTCGGCAGCGTCGCGCTCCAAGGCGCGCACGGCGACCTGCTCCGCGGACTCGATCGCACCTCGCAGGACGTCGCCGCCGTCGGAGACGTGTGGGCGGTGGCACCCGGCGACGCGAACCTGCTGGTCACTACGCCCTTCCCAGCGCGCCGGCCGGCGGTTCCTGAGGGCATCGAGCGGCTCGACGTCTACCGCGGGGGGTTCCTCGACGTCGACGACCGCCGCGTGCGCGTCTTCGCGCCGCCGGCCGAGGGGCCGCAGCCCCTCTCGCAGAGCCAGATCCTCGACGGCGACCTGGAGACCGCGGTCCGCCGACTGCGGGAGGGCGGCTGGATCGTCGTCTCCGAGGGTCTGGCGCGCGAGCGCGGTCTGAACGTCGGCGACCGCTTCGAGCTGCCCTCGCCGGTTCCAACCTCGCTTCGGGTCGCCGCGCTCTCGACGAACATGGGATGGCCCCCCGGCGCGCTGCTGCTCAACGCCGATGACTTCGCGCGCGCCTGGGGGAGCGAGGACGCGACGGCGATCCTCGCGACGCTCGCACCCGGCACGACGCCAGCGGACGGGCGCCGCGCGCTCCAGGCTGCGCTCGGCCCCGGCTCGACCCTCGCCGTCTACACCGAGGCTGAGCGGCGCCGCGACCAGGACGATGCGGCGCGTGCAGGCGTGGTGCGGCTGGAGCAGATCGCCTGGCTCGTGCTGGTCTCCGCCGTGATCGCGATGGCCTCCGCGATGGCCGGACTGATCTGGCAGCGACGCCCGTTCATCGCCGACATGAAGCTGGAGGGCTACAGCACGGCTGAGATGGAGCGGGCACTGCTGCTGGAGGCTGCGATCCTGATTGGCGTCGGCTGTCTCGCCGGCGGCCTGTTCGGGCTGCTCGGCCAGGGCCTGCTGAGCCGCGCGCTCACGAGTGTGACCGGCTTCCCCGTCGTGTACTCGGCGGCGGCCACCGGAGCGTTGCTGACCTGCCTCGCCGTCACCATCTCCGCCGTGGTGATCGTCGGCGGCTTCGGCTACCGAGCGGCTCGCGTCAGGCCCATATAGCTGGACGCAACGGCCCCGGCGGGCGACCACGCGCCGACCGACGCAGCATCCGCGAAGCGTCCGGCGCCGCCAGACGCCGCGTGGGGGTTTCGCCAAACCCTCCTAGCATCGCTTCCCGAGAGGGGGTCTCTTGTCGCAGCCGTCCAACGCGATGCCGCTCAGCGGGCCGCAGCGCTCGGCGCTGCTCCGTGCCGCGACCTGGCAGCTCGGCGGCGGGCTCCAGGCCGTTGCCCGCGAGCTGCGCTGCTGGCGCGAGCGCGCAGTTGCCATCCCCGACCCGCTGCTGCGGGCCGACGCCCTGCACGCGATCGACAGCAAGCGCGGGCACACCGACGGCGCCGCGCTCTTCTGGACCCTGACTCCCGCTCGCAACCTCGGGCTGCTCCGGCTGCTCGTCGCCTTCGAGGTCATCTACGACTACCTCGACAACGTCAGCGAGCGCGGCGCTGCCGCTGGCGTGGTGGAGGGCACGCATCTCTTCCGCGCGCTC
>DATHEP010000229.1:0-6657 GCA_035318525.1 Conexibacter sp. | reverse complement strand
CGCGGGGAACAGCGCGAGCAGGCCGCGGGCGGCGTGGCGGACGGCCTGGGCGGCCGGGTCGTCGGGGTCGGTCGAGACGAGCGGCTCGCCGGCGTCGGCCTGCTCGCGCAGCGGCATCGTCAGCGGGACCTTGCCGAGCAGCGGGACGTCGAGCTCGTCGGCCAACGCCTGACCGCCGCCCTCGCCGAAGATCGCATAGCGCTCGCCGCCGGGCGTCACGAAGGCGGTCATGTTCTCGACGATGCCGGCGATCTCCAGTCTCACCTTGTGCGCCATCTCGGCCGAGCGGCGCGCGACCTTCTGCGCGACCGGCTGCGGTGTCGTCACGATCAAGAATCTCGCCTGCGGCAGCAGCTGCGCGAGCGTCATCGAGACGTCGCCCGTGCCCGGCGGCAGGTCGACGAGCAGGTAGTCGAGCTCGCCCCACTCGACGTCCTCCAGGAACTGCGTCAACGCCTTGTGCAGCATCGGCCCGCGCCATACGACGGCAGCGTCCTCTTCCATGAAGAAGCCGATCGACATCACCTTGATGCCGTCGTGCGCCTCCGGCGGGACGATCTTGCGCTCCCCGTTGACCTTCGGGCGCGTGGCGCCGAGGCCGAACATGCGCGGCTGCGAGTAGCCCCACACGTCCGCGTCGAGCACGCCGACTCGCTTGCCCTCCGCCGTCAGCGCGGCCGCGAGGTTGGCGGTGACGGACGACTTGCCGACGCCGCCCTTGCCCGAGCCGACGCAGACGACGTTCGCGACCTGCGCGAGCGCGCCATCCGGCAGCGACCCGCGGCCGAGCTTTCTCTGCAGCGCGCCCTTCTCGACGTCTGACAGGACGTCGAAGCTCACGTTCACGCTCTGGACGCCGTCGAGCGCCCGCACCGCGTTCGCGACACCAGTCTGGAAGTGGCTGCGGATCGGGCAACCGGGAGTGGTCAGCGAGACGACCACGTCGACGACGCCGCTGTCATGCACGTCGATCGAGCGGACCATCTCGAGCTCGACGATGTCGCGGCGCAGCTCGGGGTCGATGACGGCGCGCAGCGCCTCGCGGATCTGGTCTCTGGTCGGCATGCCGTCCATTGTGGCAGGCTCAGATCAACGCCTCCCGCGCGGCCCTTGTGGTGGCCGCGGCGGAGCCGGTCCAGCACGTCGAGGCGGCGCAGCCGCCCGCTGGGCCGGCCCTGGTCGCGGCCCCTTAAAGCCGACGGGGCGCCCATCATGGGCGCCCCGGCGGTTGAGGGAGGAGAGGGTGCTGCATTCACCGGCGAGAGGTATGGGCCGGTGAACCCTTCCCGGATGACGCCTCCCGAGCGTCTCCGGGGGAAGTTTTGTGCGGTCAGACCACCTTGGGCAGGCGGTCCTGAGCCCCGTTGATCAGTCTCATGCCCGTGTCGACCCCATTTTGAACCACGTTCTCGACGCGACTTGTGAAGCTTTCGACATTCGTGCCGAAAGTCTTGCGTGCCTGCGTGCGCTGACGCTCGATTCCGCGGCGCGCGCTGCGGCTGCGGCGCTCGATGCGCGTGCGCGTGCGGCGCACCTCGCGCTCAAGCTCGGTGCGGGCGCTGCCGCCCCTGCGCTCGAAGCGCTTGAGCTGCCGCTCGAGCGCTCTGCGCGAGCGCGTCGTCGCGACGAGCTCCTCGACCGTCCCGGTGACGCGGTCACGCGCCTCGAGCGCGACGCCGACAGGGATCAGGACGGCGCGCTCGGCGAGCGTCTGCGCACGGACCGCGCGCGTCGCCGGCCGCTTGGTGCTGGTCGCGGCGGTCGCTCTCGCGGGACGCGCTCTCGCGCTCGTGCGCGGCTTGCGTCTCGCGGCCGCTCTCGTGGGCTTCGTGGTGGTGGTGGTGTCGGGCGTTGCCATCTGGATATGGGCTCCTTTGGCGCAGATCTTAGTACTCAGCGCGCCGTAACGTCCGGCACGCACGAACGCATGTTTGTACGCCGTAGCGGCACGATGGTTACACCGAGCGGCGATGAGCAGACGCGAAAGCCGAAAATGCCCCGCGGAACGGGACTCAGGCGCTCAGGCGGGGCGGAACGCCCGTTCGCTTCAACCACTGCAGCGGGGCGTCCAGCTCGGCACTGGACGGCAGCATCTCCGGCGCGGACCACACGCGATTGAGCGCCGACACGCCAGCTTGGCGCACCACGGCGTCGCAGAATCGCTTGCCCTGCTCGTACTGCCGCAGCTTCATCTCGAGCCCCAGAAGGCGCTGCAGCAGGCGCGCCGGCGCGGAGGCGGAGCGGCGGCGCGCGTCGAGCGCGGCGCGCAGTCTCGGCAGCGACGGCAGCAGCGGCGCGCCGACCTCGTCCATCACGTGCTCGGCATGGCCCTCGAGCACAGCCATCGTCGCCTGCATCCGATCGAGCGTCGCACGCTCGTGCTCGCTGGCGACGAGCGACACCAGGTCGCCCGAGCGAACCGCGTCGACCAAGCGTCTGAGGTCGCCCGTGCCGGGCATCCTCAGCGCCTTTCTCGTGTCGATCCGCAGCTCCGCGTGCGACAACAGCTCGCGGATCATCCCCGCCATGTGTGGCTGCAGCCACGGCACGCCGGCGAACTGGACCGCGTGCGTCACCTCGTGCAGCGCGACCCACGTGAGGAACTCGCGCTCGTCTGCACCGAACGCACGGCCCGCGTTGCCGAGGTTGGGCAGCACGAACAGCAGGCGCGGCGGGCGGTCCTCGGGCGTCGTGTCGAGCAGCACGAGCTCGTACTGCCCGAGCACGCGTTGCGCGAGGAAGCCAAGCACGACGCCGATCTCAGCCGTCAGCACGACTCCCGCCCCGAGCCGCATCGCCTGGCGCGCCGGGCCGAGCCCCTCACCGACCTTCTCCAGAGGCGGGTCGAGCAGCGTGCGCATCGCGCCGACGTTCGCCGCGATCCACTCGGCCCGCCCGATTCCCTCGGCCGGCGGGATCGGGCGGCTGGGCGTGAGCCCGGTGTAGGCGATCACGCGCTCCGCGCTGTCGGTCGCGAGCGCCTGCAGGTCGGCCTGCGGCGGGGGCCCGTCGGGCTCGCCGGCGACGTAGCGGGCGAGGCGCTGGGCGAGGAACCAGTCGATCATCGTGGTTCCATGATGGCAGCGGCGGGTGGTCGGCTTGGTGGGTGGCGGTCGTGGCCCAGTGGTTGGCGTTCCGCTCGGGCGCTTGTGGTGCCCGTAACGTGCGTTGTGGGCATCGAGGGGGAGGGAGCAGGTGCTTCGGCGTTCGTGCGTTCTTTCGTGACGGTTCACGCGTCCGCCTACGCAGCGCTCGCGTTCCCCGACGCGTCCGCGCTCGCACCGGATCGATGAGTGTCGAGAAGAGGGTCCATATCACCCTCTTCTCGACACTCACTGTTGTGGATCGTCACGGTTTGCGCAGTCCGCGCGAGCGGTTGCGTAGAGCAGACGCTCGCCGGGCACCCGCAGACCGTGAGACGCCACCCGGGCGGCGCGCCAGCAGCCTGCTCACCCCCCTCCCCAGCCGAACGGCAACGCGACGCGCGCCAGCCGCGCGGCGAGCGGAGCGCCACCCCCGCCGGGCACCCTCAGCCCGCCGGCACCGCCGCCAACGCCGCCAGCGTCTCGCGCGACCGCGCCGCCACCACCGGCGAGCGCGCGGCGACGTCCAAGGGCGCCGAGAGCGGCTCGTCACAGCGCGGGAACGCCACGAACCCGCCCGCCTCGCGCACGATCAGCTGCGCGGCGGCGGCGTCGACGGCGCGGCAGTCGAGCAGCGACACCATCCCGTCCAACCGCGCCGCGGCGACCTGGCAGAGGGTGACGGCGATCGCACCGATCACACGCAGCCGGCGCGTCGTCGCCTCCAACTGCTCCAGCGAGGCGGCGACCCAGCGCGGGTCGGCCTGCTCGATCCCGAGCAGCTCGAGCCGGCCGTCGGCGGCGCGGCGCTCCGGCAGCGCCGGGTCGAGCGGCACGCCGTCGAGCAGCGCGCCTGCGCCGCGAACGGCCGTCCACTCCTCGCCGGCGCCGAAGTCGTAGACGTAGGCGAACGCGACGTCGGCCATCGTCGGCCCGTCGGCGACGGCGATCGACAGCGCGTAGTGCGGCAGCAGCCGCTTGGCGTTCAAAGAGCCGTCGATCGGATCGATCACGACCCGCACCGCATCGTCCCCGTAGCCGACCACGCCGCGCTCCTCCGAGACGGCGGTGAAGCGGTGCCCGGCTGCGTGGAGCGCGTCGAGCTGCGCGAAGACGGCCTGCTCGGCGCCCTCGTCGATCACGAGCGTGCGGTCGCCGCCCTCGCCGAGGTCGCCCGTCTCGACCGCGCGCTGGCGTGTCCCGGGGTGGGCTCTCAGCACGTCCCGCAGGCCGTCCACCGCGGCGCGGCAGGCTGCGAGCCAATCGGCGTCCAAAGCTGTGCCGGTCGGCTGCATGGACGGCATACTTGCAGGGTGCCCGCCGCCCTCGACGGCCTCTCCCCCGCGCAGTGCACCGCAGCCGCGCACCACGGCGGCCCGCTGCTGATCGTCGGCGGGGCCGGGAGCGGCAAGACGCGCACGCTCGTCGCACGCTTCGCGTGGCTGGTCGAGCAAGGCGAGGCGCCCGAGTCGATCCTGCTTTTGGCGCGCTCTGAGCGCGCCGCCGACGCGCTGCGGCGCCAGGTCGAGGAGGCGATCGCGCGGCCCTACGAGGAGCTGGCCGTCACGACCGTCCACGACCTCTGCGCGCGGCTGCTGCGCGAGCACGCGCTCGCGGGCGGGATCGACCCGTTCGCGGTCGCCGTCGGGCGCGCCGACCGGCTCGCGATGCTGCTCGAGCGGATCGACGAGCTGACGATCCGCTCGCATGACTTCCGCGGCAACCCGGCGGCTCTGCTGGCGAGCTTCGTGCGCCGGATCGACCGCCTGAAGGACGAGCTGATCGGCGCCGAGGACTACGCAGCCTGGGCGGCAGGGCTCGCGGGCGCCGACGAAGTCGACGACGCGGTGCGCGCGCGGGCGGCGCGCGAGCGCGAGTTCGCCGACATCTACCGCGCGCACGACCGCATGCTGCGCGAGGCGAGCGCGCTCGACGGCGGCGACCTCGTGATCCGCGCGCTGGCGCTGCTGCGCGAGCATCCGCACGTGCGCGCGCAGGTCGCGTCGCGCTACCGCCACCTGCTCGTCGACGACCTGCAGGAGCCGAACTTCGCGCAGGGGCTGCTGCTGCGACTGCTCGCCGCCGAGCACGGCGACGTCGTCGCGGCCGGCGACGACGACCAGGCGATCGCGCGCTTCCGAGCCGCCGCGACGAAGAACCTGCGCGACTTCCAGCAGGAGCTCCCGGACGCGACCGTCGTGCGACTCGAGCACAGCTTCCGCTGTCCCCAGCGCGTGCTCGACGCGGCCGCGGCGGTCGTCGCGCCGCTGGAGGACCGCATCGAGAAGCGGATCGAAGGGGCAGCCGACGGCAGCGGCGAGGTCGCCTTCTGGCGCGCAGCGAACGAGCGCGCGCAGGCGCAAGCGGTCGCGGCCGACGTCGAGCGCCTGATCGGCCGCGAGGGCGTGCCCCCGGAGCGGATCGCCGTCCTGGTGCGCTCGATCGCACGCGAGGGACAGGCGGTCGCCGTGGCGCTCGAGGAGCGGGCGGTCGGCCACCGGCTCGTCGGCGACGCGGCCTTCTTCCAGCGCGCCGAGGTGCGCGACCTGCTCGCCTGGCTGCGGCTGCTGATCGACCCGGGCGACGCGCCGGCAGTCGTGCGCGCGCTCGCGCGCCCGCCGATCGAGCTGCAGGCGGTCGACCTCGCGCGCTGCACGCAGATCGCGCGGCGGCGCAAGCTCGACATGGTCGCCGGGCTCGCCGCCGCGCTCCAGTCGCCGCAGATCCCGCCGGAGACGCGTGACCGCATCCGCACCTTCCTGGCGCTGCACCGCTCAGCCGAGAAGGCGCTCGACACGATGCGCCCGGACCTCTTCGTCCATCGCCTGATCGAGCGTCTCGGGCTGCGCCGCCAGCAGCTCTTCACCGCACAGGCGGAGGTCGTCGAGCGACTCCGCGGGCTCGCGCGCTTCGGCGAGCTGGCGACCGCCTTCACGCAGCGCCAGCCGCAGGCGGCGCCACGCGAGTTCGCGCGCTCGATCGCGGCCGCCGCCGAGGCGGGGCTGCGCGACGAGGACGAGCCGCCCCCCGGCTCCGTGCGCGGCGTGCAGGTGCTCGCGATGCACGCGGCGCAGGGGCTCGAGTTCGAGCACGTCTACGTGCTCGGCCTGCACGCGGCGCGCATGCCGGGCGTGCACACGGGCACGCTCGAGCCGATCGCGCCGGCGCTGATGAAGGAGGCGCTGCCGCAGGACGACCACGCCGCGCACGCAGCCGAGATGCGGCGGCTCCTGCACGTCGCGATGACGCGCACGCGGCAGCGGCTCGTGCTCGTGCACCCGCAGGCGAGCGACCGCGGCGCCGCGCAGCCGCCGTCGCCGTTCGCGGAGGAGGCGCGCGACGCGCTCGGAGCCGCGTGGGAGGAGCGCGCGGAGGAGCTGTTCGGGCCTGACGAGTCGCTGCACTCGGCCTACCGGATCCTGCGCGACGAGCTGCTGGAGACGATCGCGCGCACCGGCACGCGCCTCGGCGAGCTGCGCTTCGACACCGACCTCGACATCGCGCACGCCGTCGTCCGCTACCTCGAGCTGGTCAAGCTCGGCGCGCTGCTTGCGCGCCCCGCCGGCCAGACGGT